>NZ_JAKFFD010000055.1:0-24621 GCF_036675385.1 Pseudarthrobacter sp.
CCGGTGATCTCAACCCCGGAGCCCGACAACCCGCTGCGCGCCAGAGGCAAGCGGACGACGGCGGGACGTCCCGCCGTCGTCCGTTACACCCGAACTTGCGCCTTCCCGACGCCGGCTCACGGTGGGACGATTTCAGTATGAGTGAGAAGATCGCTGACGGCGTGCAGGATCACGGCCCGCACCAGCACGCCCATGCCGCTCCGACAACGCAGCAAATGCGGACCGTAGGTCAACGCCGCCGGGAGGCGGAGGAGAAATTGGAGCACCACCTCCAGGAGGCTCGCCAGAAAGACGATGCGCATCACCATGCGGAGGCTCAACCCGAAGGAACCGGGCCGGTGGACAGCGAGGGCGAAGGACCCCTAGAAGGGTCCCCCGAGGAGAAGTGATCAGGGGGCACGCTGCTTAGGGGACCCGCAGGACCACGTTGCCCCGCTTGCGTCCGGTGTCCACGAAGCGGTGGGCCTCGACGACGTCGGCCAGGTTGTAGGTCCGGTCGATGACTGCCTGGTACTTGCCCTCCTCCGCGAGGTTCACAAGGTAGGCGACGTCGTCGGCGGTGTACGTGAGCTTGAGGCCGCCGAAAGTGACCAGCTTGCCGCTTCGCCGGCTCTGTCCTCGCGCGCCGAGCATGCCCTTGAGGTCGGCGATGACCAGGAGCAAGGCACCTCCCGGGGCGATGCTCCCTTGCGCCCTCGCGAACGGAGCGTTCCCCACACAGTCCATCACGACGTCGTACGTTGTGCCGTCTGCGGTGAAATCCGCTGCGGTGTAGTCGATGAAGCTGTCCGCGCCGAGTGATTCCACCAGTTCCCTGTTCGCCCCGCTGCTCACGGCGGTGACGTGGGCGCCGAGGTGCTTGGCCAGCTGGATGGCGGCCGTTCCCACGGCTCCGGAGGCGCCGTTGATAAGAACAGTGTCGCCGGTCTTGACGGCCGCCAGGCTCAGGAACGTTTTCGCCGTGAGTCCGCCGAAGAGCAGCGTGACTGCCTCCTCGAAGTTCATGTTCCGCGGCTTGGCGGCGATCGGCCCGTCCGCCGGGACCGACACGTACTCGGCATGCCCGCCAAACCGGGCGCCGAGCATCGCAATAACCTCGTCGCCGGGCCGGAAGGTGGTCACGCCCTGGCCGACGGACTCGACCACGCCGGCCGCGTCCATGCCGAGGACCCGGGTCCGCGGGCGGAAGAGGCCGAGGGTCAGGGCCGTGAGTGCCACAAGTCCCTTGGGGACATTGCGGCTGCGGACGCGGTGGTCGGCGACGCTGACCGTGCTGGCCATGACTTTGATGAGCACCTCTCCGGCGCGCGGAGCGGGCTGTGCGATCTCCTCGACGCGGACCACGTCCGGCCCGCCGAACCGGCGGTAGGTCGCGGCTTTCATGGTCCGGGCTCCCGCGGCTGTAGCGGCCGCCGGCTGGCTTGGGTTCATGGTTTGGCTCCTCGATATTCCATGAGGTGTACGACGTACACCTATCTGATGGGACTGACATTAGGTGTACTTAGTACACTTGTCAATGGAAGATGTTTGCAGCGTCGGAAGCAGGGAACAGTGACTCAGCAGATTGCCGTGGAACGCCGGCCGCGGTTGAACCGGGGTCGTGTGCTGCAGGCGGCCGTCTCCCTCGCTGATGAGGTGGGGATCGGCCCGCTGAGCATGCGCCGCCTCGCCCAGGAGCTCGACGTGGTGCCCATGGCGCTGTATAAACACGTGGCCAACAAGGAGGAGCTCCTCGACGGCATGGTGGACGTGGTCATCGGCGAGATTGACCCTCCCGTTGCCGGTGCTGACTGGAAGAGCGCCGTGCGGCTGCGGGTGCTGTCTGCAAGGCGGGTCCTCCAGCGCCACAAGTGGGCCAGGCGCGTCCTGGAAACCCGCACCAACCCGACCCCCGCCGTCCTGGGCTACATGGACTCGTTCATCGGCATGTTCTTCGCCGGGGGCTTTTCCGTAGACCTCACGCACCACGTGATGCATGCCATCGGAAGCCGGATGTGGGGTTTCACGCAGGAACTGTTCGACTCCACGGCCACTTCCGATGGCGACGCTCCCGCGCCGGTGGCACCGGAAGTCCAGGCCGCCATGTACCAGGAAATGTCCGCCAGCTACCCGAACGTCCTGCAAGTGGCGACTGCTGCCAGCCACGATGACGGCTCGGTAGTCGGCAGCGGCTGCGACGACCAGTTTGAATTCGAGTTCGCCCTGGACCTCCTCCTCGACGGCATCGAACGGCTGCACCAGCGGGACTGGACCGCCAGGGGTGCCCGACTCGAGCGGGGATGACCGGGAGCGGACGACGGCGGGACCTCCCGCCGTCGTCCGTTTGCGCCTGTGGGTATCATCGGAACACCTGTCCCTTTGAGAGTGGAGTTACCCATGCAGCTCGGCGCTTTTTCGATCAGCCTCACCGTCAAGGACATTGCGGCGTCAGCTGCGTTCTACGAGAAACTGGGCTTCAGCAGGTTCGGTGGCGACATCACCCAGAACTGGCTGATCCTCAAGAACGGCGAGACCGTTATTGGCCTCTTCCAGGGGATGTTTGAGAAGAACATGCTGACGTTCAACCCGGGCTGGAGCCAGAACGCGGAAGCGCTGGACTCCTTCACCGATGTGCGCGACCTCCAGCGGGAACTCAAAGCCGCGGGCACGGAGTTCGTGTCCGAGGCCGATGAGGCGACCACCGGTCCGGGGAGCTTTATTGTCGTGGATCCGGACGGCAACCCGGTGCTGGTGGATCAGCACGTCTGACTAGGGCAGCCGCGACGCACGCAACAGCGTGGCCTCGCCGGCCCGTTCGGGCTCCAACGGCACCGGGCTGACCAGCACCGCCGGGCCGCGGTGCAGGACGCCGTCGGACAACACCCGGCAACGCACGCCACCCCGCCCGCGCATCGCTTTGTGGGCGCCCGGGGCGAGCATCTCATCCATCCAGACGCAGGGGTGGGCGGGCCGCCCGGCCGTGAGGCGCACCAGGTCTCCTTGGGATTCCAGGGCAAAGTCGTGCCCCAGGAGCGGAGCCAGGTGGGCGCCTCGGAGCACAACGTTGCGCCGGGTCAGGAGCGGGTCCAGCTGTGCGGTCCCCAGCTCCGCAGCGATGGCCTCGAGTGACTCGATCGAGAACAGCGTGACTGCGGCGTCCATATGCGCGGCCTTGCCGAAAAACCGATCCCCAACGATGCCCTTGCCCGCCACGAACTCCACCCGCCCGGCATCCGTCGTGGGGACATCCGCGGCACCCTCGCGGGCCCGGCCGAAGTAGGCGTGCACCGGCGACACCAGGAGATGCAGGACCTCCACGCCGTACCGATAGGTTTCAGTCATGCCACAAAACTACTCCGCCGCGCGGGGGCTTAAATGTCCGTTCGCGCAGTGGGGAACGGCTCCAAACGCAAACGGACGACGGCGGGATGTCCCCGCCGTCGTCCGCTCGCCTTACTGCTATGCGGGGAGATCGCGCCTTTCGTGTGTCTGCCCGTAGGGGACATCGCGGCTGACGGCGACCGTGTAGTCGGTGTAGCTGTGCTGGGTGACCAGGATGCCGTGGCGGCTTTCCCTCATGGCGTGTTCGCGGGCCATTTCCACGGCGGTGTTGAGGTCGTTTTCGACCGTGTCAGGATCATGGGCTGTGATTGCCAGGACAAGGTCAGAGTGGCGCTTGATCATGGTGGTCTCTTTCTCGGCGGGATCCCGGGACTCTGGGGAGGCACAGGCTTCCGGGGCCGGGCGTACCCGGGGAGGCGGAAAGCGGTGGTTCCAGAGGGGTTGCCCGGCATCTCTGATGGGGCGGTGGCCGGCCGAATTGTCCGGCGGGCTGGATCGGCGGAAGCATTTGTTCCTGCGGATCTGTAGCCAGTGTGCCTGAGGCGGTGGCCCCGGGGCAATAGGCACGCCGAAAAAATCGGGGGAACCCAGCGAAACGTCAGAGTACGACGGCGGGAGGTACCGCCGTCGTACGCGCCTGGCCCAGGCCTGTTCTGGGCTAAGCCTGGACGAGCAGGCCGGTGGCGAACATCAGGCCCATTCCCAGGACGACGCCTGCGCCGGTGAGCGGGGTGAAGGTCTTGCCCGCGGGGTCCTTGAGCATTGGCAGGAGTTTGACGGCCACCTGGGCGACGGCCCCGGCTCCGATGCCAAGCAGGAAGGCCGCAAGGGCCGGCTGGTACACGGTCGCTCCGAGGAGGGCGCCGGCGGCCGCGGGCGCTCCTGCGATGAGTCCCAGGATTGCCAGGCGGCCCAGGCCAGGGGGCTGCTTGGCGAGCGGGGTAACGATCGCCAGGCCCTCGGTGGTGTTGTGGATGGCGAAGCCGACGATCAGGGACGCGCCCAGGGCGAGCGAGCCCACCGCGTACGCGGATCCGATAGCGAGGCCTTCGCCGAAGTTGTGCAGGCCGATGCCGATGGCGATCAGCAGTGCCAGGCGCTGGGGCGCCAGACGCTGGGGCGGCAGGGCTGAAGGTTGGCGGGCGGTAGTCGAGTTCTGGTGCCGGCGCATCCACGCATCCGTTCCCTCGAGGATGAGGTAGGCGGTCACGGCGCCGAGGAAGACGACCATGGGGCCGCCGAACGCGCCGCTGCCGGCCACGAGTCCCACGGCTTCGAGGGTCGCGTCGATGGCCAGGAAGGACAGTAGCCCGACGGTGACTCCCAAGAGGACGCGGACCCAGGACGCGGACGAACGGCGCACGAACGGCATCCACAGCATTCCCAGGGCCACGGGTATCACGCCAACATAGATCCCCATGAGCAACATGAGTCCGAAGAAGGAGCTGCCGCGCTCCGGACTCAGGGCGGCCGCGTCAATAACCGCCGGGATCTTGCCGCCGTTCGAGGTCACCAGCGCCACGTCGTAGGGGTCACCTTCCACCCAGTTGTAGATGATGGTGAGGGTGGTGGACTCCAGCGGCGCCATGGTTTCCCGGGTCTGCGTGAACACGGCGTAGTAGTCCGAGACATTGACCTGCGCGATGGACACCGGATCCGGTCCCTCGTTCCGGACGGTGATGGCGATCTGTCCGGCCGTCAGGCGGACGTCTTCGACGGCGACCTCCTCCTTCGGCGGAACACCCTCGGAGAGTTTGTTGAGACCGGGTGCGTTGAGCAGGGTGAACAGCCCCAGCAGCATGGCGATCAGGACCAGCGGCCCAATGCCGAGCAGCCACCGCGGGACCGGCGGCCGCCTGTGGGGTGCTGCGGCCAGGGCGTCAGCCGACTTTTCGTCAAGGCTCATGATGGGCTCACCTCGAAGAAGCCCATCCAGCCCAGTTCAGCGAACTCGGTCTTGTGGGCGTGGAACATGTACTTGCCCGGGTACGGGAAGCGGATCTCCACAATGCCCCGCTGGCCCTGTACCTGGGAGATGGTGTCGGTGTATTCACTGGGAGTCAGCATGGTGCCGGTGGGGTAGTAGTGGAAGAAGTTTCCGTGGATGTGGAATGAATTGACGGGGTCATATTCCAGGACGTTGATCAGGTGGATCCGGACCAGCTCGTGCTGCTTGACCTGGACAGGGAAGTCCATGAAGTGGAAGGGCAGCCCGTTGACGGAGTAGAACTCGTTGTCGTCGCCGCCGTCGGTGTTGTAGCCGTTCATCACCATGACCATCTCGTTGTCGGCTTTCGGCCGGCCTTCCTTGGGCTCGATGATGAAGCCGCCGTAGAGGCCCTTGGCGATGTGCGGGGCCAGCGGTGACTGGTGGCAGTGATAGAGGTGGGTGCCGAACGGGGTGGCATCGAATTCGTAGGTGAAGCTTTGGCCCGGGGCGATGGACCCGGCGCCGATCCCCGGGGTGCCGTCCATCTCTGCCCGGTGGATCCCGTGGAAGTGGATGGTGTGGGGGTGCGCGCCAGCGTTGGTGAAGTGGATCCTGAGGGCGTCGCCTTCCTGCGCCCAGAGGGTCGGACCGGGGATCCGGCCGTTGTAGCTCCAGCCCGGGAACGTCACGCCCGGGGCGATCTCGAAATCTTTGTCCACCGCGACGATGTCCCATTCCCGGAGGGTGCGGCCGTCCGGAAGAGTGCTGGTTTTCCCCCGGTCAAAATCGTGCAGGATCGCGGTTGGGTCGATCCCGGCGCGCTCCGGCGGGACGGACCCGCCGGCGAAGCCTGCGTGACCGGCATGGTTCGCCAGGTGGCCGGAGTCCGTGCGGGACGAACCAGCGCCTGCCGCAGAGGAACCGTCCGTGGTGGTCTTCGCCGCCTGACCTGAGACCGTGCCGTGCCCGGCATGGTGCCCGGGATCCTTGGAGTCCAACGGCACCCATCCGACCAGCGCAGGCGCCGCGGCGAAAGCCGCCGCTCCTGCGAGCATGGCACGCCGCGTCGGCATCGTCTTTCCTTCGGTTTTCGGCGCGCCGTCCATTTTATCTCCATTGATCAAACACTTTTGTTAGGCCAGTCTAACATTCATGTTCGGCTGGTAATATGGGGATATGACCGTCTCCGAGCTGACAGCTTCCGCGCAGGACTACCTGAAGATGATCTGGTCCTCAACGGAATGGGCAGAGGCTCCCATCACTGTTGGCGCCATGGCCGAGCGGATGGCGGTCAAACCGTCAACCGTTTCGGACGGCATCCGTCGGCTGGCAAAGCAGGGCCTGGTCACCCATGCCCCCTATGGCAGCATCGAGCTGACGCCCGCCGGCCGGGCACACGCCGTCGAAATGGTGCGCAGGCACCGCCTCCTGGAAACATTCCTCGTACAGATTTTGGGATACGGCTGGGATGAGGTGCACGACGAGGCCGAGATCCTTGAGCACGCCGTTTCCGACACCATGATCCAGCGCATCGACGAGAAGCTCGGCCACCCCACGAGGGATCCCCACGGAGACCCCATCCCCTCGGGGAATGGGCTACCGCACCCCCCGCAAGGGGATCCCCTGACATCCGTGGAACCGGAACGGACGGTCACCATCACCAGAATCTCGGACGCAGACCCGGACATGCTCCGGTACTTCACCCAGCTCGGGCTGGGACCGGACACCCGGCTCCAAGTCTTGGCACACCGCCCGTACGCGGACGTGACCACGATCCGGGTCGGCGACCGCGACGTTGACCTGGGCCCCTCCGCAGCAGAATCCATCTGGGTAGTGGCAAATTAAAGGGCCCTCCGGACGGCGTTCCGGGTTGGCCCGTCCATGCCCGCCGTTCCCTGAGCCACAGCGCCCTGGCCGCGCGTAAAGATAGAGTGCCACGGTGAACATTGCCCTGGCTCCCGACGGCGCCGAACTGGCGTGGGCCGAAGAAGGGCAGGGCGAGCCCTTCCTCCTGATTGCCGGCCAGGCAACGGCCATGGACGGCTGGGGACCAACAGCCAAGGCCCTCGCTGAGCATTTCCGCGTTATCCGCTTCGACCACCGGGGGATCGGCGGGAGCAGCAATGGCGACGCCGGCCGCTACACCACGAGGCTCCTTGCCGCCGACGCTGTTGCAGTCCTCAAAGCGGCGAACGTCGAGTCGGCACACGTGTACGGCCACTCCATGGGCGGGCGGGTGGCCCAATGGCTGGCCATCGACCATCCGCAGAGTGTTTGCACGCTGATCCTTGCCGCGACCAGCGGGGGCAAACTGGCCGGAGCCGAGCCCACCAAGGACGCCATGGAAGCTCTGGTCAGCGGCGACATGGTGCGCCTCGAGCCCCTCTTCTTCGCACCGGAATGGGCTGCGGACCGCCCGGAGGCAACACACACCTTCTTCAATTCGCGGGCCACGGCCTGGGCCAAAGCACGCCACTTCCGCGCCAGCCGGGACCACGACGCATGGAGCCAGCTCGGCTCCATCGAATCTCCCACCCTCATCCTCCACGGCACCGATGACGCTCTGACGCCCATGCCAAACGCCCTCCAGCTGCACCGGCACATCCGCCGCTCCACGCTGGTCAAGGTCCCCGGCGCCGGCCACGGCCTCCACCTGGACCGCCCGGAAACGATCCAGTGGATCCGGCAGTTCATCGCTGCCAAAGCACCCCTCTGAAACAGAGAGCGGACGACGGCGGGAGGTCCCGCCGTCGTCCGCTCCGCGGCGGTGCGCGGATTCAGGAGCTATAGATTTCCTTGGCTACCGCGTTGGAGCAAGCTGGGCGGAGGCGTCTGCGGTGGGCTAGCTCTTGAGCAGCCCGGTGCGCTGTAGCCAGGATTTGATGTCCGGTCCGGCATCCTGGACCCCCTCGCCCCGCACTGCCAGTCCCTCGCCGATCCGGCGGGTCTGCCCGGCCGGAGCCCTCTGCGCCTGCGCAGGGCTGGAGTTCAGTTGATTGCCTCGATGCCCAGCCGTTTGAGTTCTTCAAGGTGGTCCCGCATGTTCTGAAGCACCTCGGGGGAATGGGGCTGCCAATCCAGGATCTCGTCAACTACCCGCAGGGGCTCTTGGGTGCGGTATGACCTCGTCGGGTTGCCCGGGAACCTCTTGTCCGTCAGATGAGGATCATCCTCGAAGGGGCCTGTGGGTTCCACCCGGTAGATCCGGCCTGGTCCCTCGCCCACCCCGAGTTCCGCTCCCCAGGTGGCCGCATCCAACGTCGCGGTCAGGTAGATGTAGTTCGCCGTCTTTCGCTCCCCGAAATTCGAGGCATAGCCGGGTTTCAGCAAGTCCCCGGGCTTCAGTTCGGCTTTGGTGCCGTGGTAGAAGGGCCCGGGATCTTTGGCCTGCGGCGACGTTGGTTCTTTCTCCATGCGGCCTCCTCAAAAGTTGGCTTCCACTCTAGCTCGCCGATGGCTTTGGACACGTCGGAAGTGCTCAGCCCTGCATCCGCTGGCGGTAGCTCCGGGGTGTCTCGCCGGCGTCGTTGAGGAAATGCCGGTTGAAGTTGGACAGGTTCGAAAACCCGACTTCGTAGCAAATGTCCGAGATGGGTTTGTCGCTGCGCTCCAGCAGCCGCCGTGCATGGGCCAACCGGAGTTTGCGGACCAGATCGCTGAAGTTCTGGCCGGTGGCGCGCTTGAAGTATTTCGAGAAGGTTGGTTCGGACATTCCCACCAGGGCCGCCGCCTCGGACATCTTGACGCTGCCGGCGTGATTGCCGAACACATACTCCAGGACGATGTCCACCACGGCCGCGGCCTGTCCGTCCAGCTGCGGCCTGAACCATTCGTCAGCCAGGTAGCGCCGGTCCTGCAGCGGTGAATTCGCAAGAATGGCGAACAGTTCCACCAGGTGATGCAGCCGTCCTAACCCGGTGGACGTGCCCATCGCTTCGATGGAGGCGGCCGCATCCCGTGCCGTGCGTCCGAGGAACTCGATCCCGCGGGCGGACTGTTCCAGCAGGGGCTCGATCTCGGCCAGCTCGGGAACCAACGCCGCGGTCTGCTCCACCCACTTTCCATCGAACTGGATCAGGGCGTCCCTGCCTTCAATGACCTCGCCGGGCTCGAGGTCGCTGACCCAGTCGTGGGGCAGTCCTGATCCCACCAAGGACACGTGCCCTGCCTCGAATGTGCCGATATGGTCCCCGACGATGAACTTGCCAGTGCCCTTCCTGATCAGGTGGATCTCGTACTCGGGATGGTAGTTCCAGCGGGCCGCCGCGGTGGGATAGTCATGCTCATGCCACCGGACAGAGTGGTTCGGATCCGGCGGTACGACCTCGCGGCTGGCACGCATACCCAGTAGTCTTTCGGCGAGCCTGGCCGATGCCCCGTCGCTGGGATCTGCAGCGCTCATAGTGGTTCTCCAGGGATCCGGGTTCATGAAATGTGGACAGCGCCGTAGGCGCCTTTCCACAGTAGCTCCTGCGCACGGAAAGCCGGTAGGGAAAATTAGTATCAGAAACTGGCATCCAGGGCGCTAGTTGTGCCCTACCCCACACGCCTAAAGTTGAGGAATACCAGCCCGGCACATCGAAATCCCGATGACCGGACCGCCCCAGCCGAGTACGTCGATACCGCAGTCGACGCGAGCTGGTTGTGTACCCCCTGAAGAACAAAGGAGTCCTCAATGCGCCCAAAAATGCGCGCTGCCGCGATTGCCGCCGGCGCCCTGTGCGTGGCCCTTAGTGCCTCGGCCTGTGCCGGTGCCGGCGGAGGCAATTCTGCCGGAGACCCGAACAGCATCAATGTCCTGATGGTGAACAACCCCCAGATGGAGGACCTGCAGCGGCTCACCGCCGATAATTTCACCAAGGAAACCGGCATCAAGGTCAACTACACGATCCTGCCGGAGAACGACGTCCGCGCCAAGATCAGCCAGGAGTTCTCCAGCCAGGCCGGCCAGTACGATGTAGCCTCGCTGTCCAACTACGAGATCCCGTTCTACTCCGCCAATGGCTGGCTCGCACCGCTGGACAACGTAGCCGACGACGCCGGCTTTGACCAGGACGACATCCTGCCTGCCTACACGGCGTCCCTCACCGGGGCGGACGGCAAGCTCTACGGCGAACCGTTCTACGGCGAGTCCTCCTTCCTGATGTACCGGAAAGACATCCTGGAGTCCAAGGGCCTGACCATGCCGGAGAAACCCACCTGGGACGAGGTTGCGGCAATTGCGGCGCAGGCCGACGGCGCAGCCCCGGGGATGAAGGGCATCTGCCTGCGCGGCCAGCCGGGCTGGGGCCAGGTCTTCGCACCGCTGACCACCGTGGTGAACACGTACGGCGGCACCTGGTTCGACAAGGATTGGAATGCACAGGTCAACAGTCCGGAGTTCACGGCAGCGGTGGAGTTCTACACCAAGCTGGTCCGCGAACACGGTGAGGCAGGAGCCGCGCAGGCGGGCTTCACCGAGTGCCTGAACAACATGAGCCAGAGCAAAGTGGCCATGTGGTACGACGCCACGTCGGCCGCAGGCGCCCTGGAAGCCGATACGTCACCCGTGAAGGGGAAGATCGGCTACGCCCAGGCCCCGGTCAAGGAAACCAAATCCTCCGGCTGGCTCTGGACCTGGTCATGGGCTGTGCAGGCGGCCTCAAAGAAGCAGGACGCGGCGGGGAAGTTCATCGCCTGGGCCAGCTCGAAGGACTACGAAGCACTCGTGGCGTCCAAGCTCGGCTGGGCAAAGGTTCCCTCCGGCAAGCGCATCTCCACCTACGAGAACAAAGAATTCCAAAAGGCGGCGCCGTTCTTCGAGGCCGAACGCTTCGCCATTGAGAACGCCGACCCGAAGAACCCTGGCACGCAGGAACGTCCCGCCGTCGGCATTCAGTTCTTCGGTATCCCGGAGTTCGCTGCCTTGGGCACCAACGTCTCCCAGGGCGTCAGCTCCGCCATCGCGGGCCAGGGCACTGTGGCCGACGCACTGGCCAAGGGCCAGGAAGCCGCCCAAAAAGTCGGCAATAAGTACAAGTAGCAATGACCGAACAGCAGGAGAACCTCATGACTACCGCAACGGCGCGCATCTCCCGCCCGGGACACCACGCAGCCAAACCTCAAAGAGACACCCGGTCGCGGGAACGCGCCCTGGCCTGGGCCCGGCGTGCACCGCTGCTTCCGGCCCTGATCTTCCTCATTCTTGTCACCCAGCTTCCGTTCGTGGTGACGCTGATCATCTCGTTCCTGAACTGGAACAGCCTGAGCCCTGACAAGACGGCCTTCGCCGGCGTGGAAAACTACGTCACGGTCCTCACCGATCCGGACCTGCGCCAGGCCATCTTCACCACCATCCTCCTCACCGTCTCGGTGGTCCTGGCCAGCCTGGTCGTCGGGCTGGGCCTGGCCCTGCTGCTGGACAAGAAGTTCATCGGCCGCGGACTGGCACGGACGCTGCTGATCGCACCGTTCCTGGTGGTGCCCGTCGCCGCGGCCCTCATCTGGAAGCACGCCTTGCTCAACCCCACCTACGGGCTGATCAACGGCATCCTGACCTGGCTCTGGTCCCTCTTCGGCAGCACCACAGCGCCCCAGCTGGACCTGCTGTCCCAGGCCCCGATGATGGCCGTCATCGTGTCCCTGGTCTGGCAGTGGACGCCCTTTATGATGCTCATCCTGCTCGCGGGCCTGCAGTCACGTCCCATGGACACTGTGGAGGCGGCCCAGATGGACGGCGCCACACCGTGGGCGATCTTCCGGCACCTCACCCTGCCGCACCTGCGCCAATATCTGGAGCTGGGCGGTCTGCTCGGCGCGATCTACATCGTGCAGAACTTCGACGCAGTCTTCACCCTTACCGCAGGCGGGCTGGGCACCGCCAACCTGCCGTACGCCATCTACCAGACGTTCTACTTCGCCAACGAATACGGCCTGGCTTCCGCCGCCGGCGTCGTAGTGGTCATTGGCACCATCATCGTGGCCACTTTTGCCCTCCGCACCGTCTTTTCGCTCTTCAAGAAGGAGGCAGCACGATGAGCACACTCACTCCTGCCGCACCCCGCGAGTCGGGCCAGGCCCGTTTCACATCACCCGCCGCACGCGCCACCGGACCACTCCGGCGAGGCAAGTCGCGCATGGACCCCACCCGCAACAACACCGCCGCGGGCCTGGCGGCCTGGCTGCTCGCCCTGCTCTTCGCCGCCCCTGTGATGTGGATGATCCTCACGTCCTTCCACTCAGAAACGGACGCCGCCACGAACCCGCCATCCATAGCTGCGAACCTCACCCTGGACGCGTACCGGGAGTTCTTCGGAGAAACGTCCGGCGTCAGCCCTTGGCCGGCGCTGATCAACTCCGCCACAGCCTCCATCCTGTCCACAGTCCTCGTGCTGGTCCTGGCCATCCCCGCGGCCTATGCCCTGTCCATCCGGCCGGTGAAGAAGTGGACCGACGTGATGTTCTTCTTCCTCTCCACGAAAATGATGCCGGTGGTGGCCGCGATCCTGCCGCTCTACCTCTTCGCCAGGACGGTCGGGGCCCTGGACAACATCTGGTTCCTGATCCTGATGTACACGTCCATGAACCTCCCGATCGCGGTCTGGATGATGCGGTCATTCCTCGCTGAAGTTCCGGTCGAAATGCTCGAAGCCGCCCAGATCGACGGCGCCGGGCTGCTCCTCACGCTTCGCAAGGTGGTGGCACCCGTCGCGATGCCCGGCATCGCCGCGACCGCCCTGATCTGCTTCATCTTCAGCTGGAACGAACTGCTCCTGGCCCGGGTCCTCACCGGCGTGGTGGCGGGAACGGCGCCCGTCTTCCTGACCGGCTTCGTTTCAGGCCAGGGCCTCTTCCTGGCGAAGGTCTGCGCGGCCGCCGTCGTGATCTCCCTCCCGGTGCTGTTCGCCGGGTTCGCCGCCCAGGACAAGCTCGTCCAGGGCCTGTCCCTCGGCGCCGTGAAATAACGGGTTCAGGCACCCGGCCCTCCACTTCCGAATTCCCGAAAGGACCACTCCGATGACAACACCCACCGCCCAGTCCACCACCCTGGCCCCCGCTGACCTGCCGGCAACGATGCGCGCCTCCGTCCTGAAGCGTCAGGGTGACATGGTGATGGAAACCCTGCCCCTTCCGCAGCTCGACGCAGACCAGGTCCTGGTGCAGGTGGCCGCCGTCGGCGTCTGCGGCAGCGACGTCCACTACTACGAGCACGGCCGGATCGGCGACTACGTGGTGGACCACCCGTTGATCCTGGGCCACGAACTCTCCGGCCGGATCGCCGCCGTCGGAAGCGCCGTTGACCCGGCCCGCATCGGCAACCGCGTCGCCGTCGAACCCCAGCGCCCCTGCCGCACCTGCAAGCAGTGCAAGGCCGGACGCTACAACCTGTGCCCGGACATCGAGTTCTACGCCACCCCGCCGATCGACGGCGCCTTCGCCGAGTACGTCACCATCCAGTCCGACTTCGCCTACGACATCCCGGACGGTGTCAGCGACGAGGCGGCGGCCCTCATCGAGCCGCTCTCCGTGGGCCTCTGGGCCTGTGAGCGTGCAGAGATCAAGCCGGGCAGCCGGGTCCTGATCGCCGGCGCCGGCCCGATCGGAATTATCGCCGCCCAGGCCGCACGCGCGTTCGGCGCCACGGAAATCTACATCACTGACATTGCCGAGGACCGGCTCGCGTTCGCGCTCGAACACGGCGCAACGCACGCGCTGAACGCCAGGACGGACAGTGTGGAAGGGCTCGACGTCGACGCGTTCATTGACGCTTCCGGCGCACCGCAGGCGGTCCGTTCAGGAATCAAAGCCGTCGGACCGGCCGGCAGGGTCATCCTTGTCGGTTTGGGGGCGGACGACGTCGAGCTTCCCGTCTCGTTCATCCAGAACCGGGAAATCTGGCTCTCCGGCGTGTTCCGCTACACCAACACCTGGCCGCTGGCCATCCAGCTGATCGCCGACGGAAAGGTGGACCTGGACATCCTCGTGACCGGAAAGTTCACGCTTGCCGAGTCCGAGGAAGCCCTGAAAGCCGGCAAGCAGGCCGGCCAGCTCAAAGCCATCGTGTACCCGGGCCGTTGACCATGATCACCGTCATCGGCGAGTCGCTCGTGGACATCATCAGCGACCCCCGCAGGCCTGGCGAAATCCAGGCCCATCCGGGAGGCAGTCCCCGCTGGGGCTGGCGACCAACCTTGTGACGCATTACGCCGATGATCCGTATGGGCACATGATCGAGGAGCACCTGAGCGCGAACGGCGTCACCGCAATTGGGGGCGGCAGCGCACGGACGTCGACGGCGATCGCCACGCTGGGTCCCGACGGCGGCGCCACCCACGTGTTCGACATCAGCTGGGACATCAACGGGGCGGCCCTTCCTGCACTTGAAGCGGTGCAGGACTCCAAACACGTCCACACGGGATCGATCGCGGCTGTGCTGGGGCCGGGTGACCAAGCCACGTATGGACTGTTGGAGGCCGCCCGTGAGCGGGCGACGATCAGTTTCAACCCCACCCTGGCAGACACCGTGGGCGCCGGCGACTCCTTCATGGCCGCACTCATCTCCGGCCTGGACCAGCTCGCGGCGCTCGGAGCCGGCGGCCGGCAACGGCTCCAAAGCCTGTCCCACGATGAACTGCATGCTCTCGCCGCCTACGCCAACGGCGGCGCGGCGATCACGTGCTCCCGGCCGGGGGCAAACCCGCCCCACTCGGCCGAACTTGGTCCGCTGTCTGTTCCGTTGCGGACGCAGTTAGGGCATTAACGAGAGCGGACGACGGCGGGAGGTCCCGCCGTCGTGCGTCCGCTTGTTTGGGGCCCCAAGTGTCCGTTCGCGCCGGGTTACGGGGAGGGCCGAACAACAACGAGCATGCTGCAGCCAGTGCCGCTGACGTAGGGGCCGTGACGCATGCCGGGTGGGCGGCACGCGTACATGCCGGGGGTGAAGGTCTTCCCGAGGGTCACATCGGTGAGCTCGCCCGAGAGAAGCATGACCTCCTCCCAGTAGTCGTGGACGATCACGCCGCTGGCTAGGGTGTCGGCACCGGGCTCATAGCGTTGGAGCAGGGTCGAATCTCCGCTAAGGGGGTCCGCAGCGAGGATCTGCTCCCAGATTCCGTGTTCGGCGTCGCCGTTTGTCTTCTGCCAGCCAACGATCGGTTCGTGGAACTCCAGCTCCGGTTTGCGCATTGAATCTCCTTCAGTCCCCACCGACGGTAGTGTTGTATACATAGAGTATGCGATGACTTATTCCACGTAGAGTGTAAAGATGACCATCCCAGCGGAAATCGACACACCGGAGATCATCATCGACCGGGACGTGCTCCAGCGAAATATCGACCGCATGGCAACGGCTGTCCGGGCCAAGGGCCTGCACCTCCGGCCGCATGTCAAGACGCACAAAGTGCCCGAAATCGCTGAAATGCAGCTGGCAGCCGGAGCCGTCGGGCTGACTGTGGCCACGCTCGGAGAGGCCGAAGTCTTTGCAGAGCACGGGGCCAAAGACATCTTCATTGCGTATCCACTCTGGGTCGGTCCCCGACAGGCTGAACGCCTCCGGCGCCTGGCAGCAAAAGCCAGGATCGCAGTTGGTCTGGACTCACGGGAAGCAGCCGAAACCATGGCTGCGTCGCTTGGCGGTGCCGTCGGTGAGATTGAGGTGGTGCTGGAGATCGACAGCGGCCATCACCGCAGCGGGATAGCACCCGACGCCGCTGTCGACGTCGCCCAGGCCGCAGCGCGGGCAGGGCTGCGGGTAACGGGAATTTTCACGTTTCCAGGGCACAGCTATGCCCCGGGCATGCCGCTGAAGGCTGCGGACGAGGAACGGTTGGCCCTCGGCAAAGCCGCCGATCTGCTCACCGCAGCAGGTTTCCCCATCACCCACGTCAGCGGCGGGTCCACGCCCACCGCCACCCTCACGGGCAACTCCGGAGCGACAGAAGTCCGGCCCGGCGTGTACGTCTTCGGGGATGCTCAGCAACTGGAACTGGAACGCTGCGCAGCCGAAGACATCGCACTGACCATTGCCGCCACAGTCGTCAGCCGCCATGAAGGCACCGACGTCATACCGCGAAGGGTCATTCTGGACTCCGGCAGCAAAGTCCTCGGCGGGGACCGGCCCGGCTGGGCCACCGGCTTCGGGCGGCTCCTGGACCACCCGGACGCCCGAATCACCGCACTGTCAGAACACCACGCCACCGTCGTATGGCCGGAAGAGGCAACGCTGCCGGCTCTCGGAGACCGGCTGCGCGTGGTCCCCAATCACGTCTGCATCGCCATGAACCTCGTCGACGACGTCACCGTCGTCAGCGGCGGCGAAATCGTGGACCGCTGGCGCGTGGCTGCACGCGGACGCAACAAATAATCCGCAAGAAGCAGCTACGACGGCAGAAGCAGCTACGACGGCGGGAGGTCCCGCCGTCGTGCGTCCGCTCGGCTAGGGCCGCAAGTGTCCGTTCGCGCAGGTGTCCCTAGACGCCGAGCTCTGCCTTGAGCGCTGCGACGTGGCCCTGGGCCTTGATCTGGTACTGGGTGAGCGTGACCTTGCCTTCGGCGTCAAGCACCACGGTGGAACGGACCAGGCCGTCAACCACTTCGCCGTTCACGAGCTTTTCGCCCCAGGCGCCGTAGGCCAGCGCCACGGCGTGGTCCTCGTCGGAGAGCAGCGGGAACGTCAGGGCGAAGTCGCCGGTGAAGGCTGCCAGCTTCTCCGGCGCGTCCGGGGAGATGCCCAGGACCTCGTAGCCGGAGGACTGCAGGCTGGCGAGATTGTCGCGGAAGTCGCAGGCCTCGGTGGTGCAGCCGGGGGTGGCGGCCTCCGGGTAGAAGTACACAATGACGTTGCGTCCGCGGTAATCGGAGAGGGAGACCTTCTGGCCGTCGGCGTTGAGCAGTGCAAAATCGGGGGCCTGGGTTCCGGCGAGGAGTTTCTGGGTCATGTTTCGATCCTTGATTCGTGGGGCAAACGACTTGTGGGGCAACCGCCGTGGCCGGCGATCAGCTATCGGTGCAACGGGCTGCCTAGATGCAGTATTCCGCGGGTCCGCGGACAGTGCTGCCCGGTCCGGGCACAAACTGGTAGCCGCCGCCGCGCACCGTGGCGATGGCGTGGCGGGCCGAGCCCAGCTTGCGCCGGACGCGTCCAACATACACGTCGATGGAGCGGAATGCCGCGCCGGGGCAGTCCAGGGATTCCAGGACGCGTTGCAGTTCTTCACGTTGAATCGTCCGCGACTGGTTTTCCACAAGGTACCTCAGGAGGCTGAATTCCATGTGGGTGAAGCTGACCGGGACACCATCCAGAAGGACGGTGTCCGCGGCCAGATCCACTGCCACGATGCTCCGCCGCCCGGCCAGGGAGACTGGCGGGGCGACGACGACGGCGGTGCCGTTTCCGGCGTCGGACGCCGTTTCTGAAACATCAGCGCCGCCGTCGGGAACTTCGGGACCGTCTGAACCTTCGACGCCGGACGTCCCGGTTCCTGCCGCGGTCCACAGGTGGAATCCGGCTTCCGGAGCGAGCTGGCGGGCACGCGCCAGGACCGCTTGGGCTGCCTGGGCCCAGACCGCCGGGTCGATGTCCTGGCCTTCACAGGGCTGGAGCCACACCGCCAGGCCGCGCGGCTGAAGCCCTGGCTGGAGGCCGGGACGGGCGCCCGGACTAACGCCAACACGGGAGGCGGCGCGCCCCGGGTACGGGGCATGGACGTTGACGGCCATCGCGCTGCGCCTCAGACGCCGCCGCGGCGGATCAGCTTGCCGCTGGGCGTGCGGCCGTCGATCTCGTTGCCGCGAAGGAACGTTTTGCGGACGACGCCGGAGAGCGCCTTACCGTCGTAGGGCGTGATGGGGTTCTTGTGCTTGAGCTTGGTGACGTCGACGACGAAGGCGTCGTCCGGCGCGAAGATGGAGAAGTCCGCGTCGTAGCCGAGGGCCAGCTGGCCCTTGTTGTGCAGGCGGGCCAAGGCGGCGGGCTTCTCGGCCATCCAGGAAACCACCTGTTCCAGGGTAATGCCGCGGTGCCGGGCCTCGGTCCAGATCAGGGACAGCCCCAGCTGCAGTGAGGAGACGCCGCCCCAGGCCACGGCGAAGTCGCCGTTTTCCAGGTCCTTCAGGTCCAGGGTGGAGGGGGAGTGGTCCGAGACGATGCAGTCAATGGTGCCGTCCTGCAGGCCCTTCCAGAGCAGCTCGCGGTTGGAGGCCTCACGGATCGGCGGGCAGCACTTGTACGCCGTGGCGCCGTCGGGGATTTCCTCGGCCATCAGGGTGAGGTAGTGCGGGCACGTCTCCACGGTGAGGTGGACGCCGTCGCGCTTTGCGCTCGCGATCATGGGCAGCGCATCGGAGGACGAGAGGTGCAGGATGTGGGCGCGGGCGCCGGTCCAGCGGGCCCGCTCGATGACCTCGGCGATGGCCTTGTTCTCGGCGCCGCGGGGGCGGGAGGCCAGGAACGTTTCGTAGTGGTCGCCGCCGGGGTGCGGGGCGCGGTCGATCGCGTGGGAGTCCTCGGCATGGACGATCATAAGCGAGTCGAAGGACTTGAGTTCGGCCATGTCCTCCTCCATCTCGTCCGCTTCGAGGTGCGGGAACTCGTCCACGCCGGAGTGCAGCAGGAAGCACTTGAAGCCGAACACGCCCTCGTCATGCAGGCCGCGGAGGTCCTTCTTGTTGCCCGGTACGGCGCCGCCCCAGAATCCGACGTCCACAAACGCCTGGTCCTCGGCAACCTCGCGCTTGAGCTTGAGGCCTTCCACCGTGGTGGTGGGCGGGATGGAGTTCAGCGGCATGTCGATGATGGTGGTGACACCGCCGGCGGCGGCGGCACGCGTGGCGGAGGCGAAGCCCTCCCACTCGGTGCGGCCGGGCTCGTTGACGTGGACGTGCGTGTCCACGAGGCCGGGGATGAGGGTTTCGTCGTCGGCCAGGTCAATGACCTGCGTGCCGGTGAGGCCGTTGCCGAAAGGTTCGATGGCGACGATCACGCCGCCGCGGATGCCGACTTCGCGGGCGGTGATGCCGGCGGTGGTGAGGATGCGCTGGCCGCGGATGACGAGGTCAAACGAGCCGGCCGCCGGGGTGGTTTCTTCAGACATGGACGTTCTCCTTGGTGTCGGTACGCGCTGCATTCGCAGGCAGGTGCACGCCGATGTGCCTACCCAATTCTTCAAGCAGCGGGCCTGCTTCGGCCATACATTTTTCTACATTGGTCTCAAGATCGGTCAGGGCGTGAACGGCTTTGAATCCGGCTTCGGTGAGTTGTTCCGGGCTCAGCGTACTGCGGCCGCAGACGGCAATCACAGGGATTCCGGCACGTGCCGCGGCGCGTGCCACCCCCATGGGCGTTTTGCCGAGCAGGCTCTGCTCGTCCAGGCTGCCTTCGCCGGTGATGACGAGGTCCGCGCCGGCCAGCCGCTGCTCCAGTCCAGTGAATTCGAGGACGACGTCGATGCCCGGCCTGCGTGCCGCGGCCAGCGCCGCGATGGCAATGTAGCCGACGCCGCCGGCCGCTCCTGCGCCGGGTGCGACGGCGGCCCTCTCGGCGCGGGTGCCGATCTCGCCGGCGAGGACCGAGACGAAATTCGCCAGGGCGGCGTCGAGGGCGACGGCGTCACTCGGGGTCGCGCCTTTCTGCGGTCCGAAGATCGCGGCGGCGCCGCTGGACCCCAGCAGGGGATTGTCGACGTCGGACGCCAGAGTGAAGCGGGCGTCCTCCAGCCGGACGTCCAGGCCGGAGAAATCGATCCGGACCAGGCGGGCCAGGGCGGCCCCGCCGCCGGGGAGCTCGTTGCCCTCTTTGTCGAGGAAGACCGCGCCGAGGCCCTGCAGGACGCCGGCGCCGCCGTCGGTGTTGGCGCTGCCGCCAACGCCCAGGATGATCTGCCGGCAGCCCAGGTCCAGGGCGGCACGGATGAGTTCTCCGGTGCCCAGGCTGGTGGCGGTGGTGGCCGTACCGGAGTCCGGGCCTCCGCCGTGGATGACAGAGGGCAGCAGCGCGAGCCCGGAAGCTGCGGCCATTTCGATCACGGCCTCCCGGCCGCGGACCGCGAAGTCGGCGCGGACCGGCTGGCCCGTGGGGCCGGTGACAGTGGCGGTCCGGCGGGTGAAGCCGGAGCCGACGGCGGCGTCGAGGGTTCCCTCGCCGCCGTCGGCCACCGGAATGAGTGTGGTCTCAAGGTCCGCCACAGCTGACTGCAGTCCCGCGCTCAGGCGGCTGGCGACGTCGGGGGCGGACAGCGAGCCCTTGAACTTGTCCGGGGCGATGACCACACGCATTCCGGTACCTCCTCTCAGTTTCTTACTTAGTCCAGCAGGGCGATGATCGAAGTGGGGGCGTCCGCGCCGCGGGCCGCCAGCTCCTCGAACTCGTTCACGGCGTTGATTTCCACGCCCATGGAGATGTTAGTGATCTTCTCCAGGATCACTTCAACCACCACGGGAACCTTGAACTCGCCCATCAGCGCCTTGGCCTTGTCGAAGGCCGCCGGCAGATCGGAGGGGTCTTCCACGCGGATGGCCTTGCAGCCCAGGCCCTCGGCCACCTTGACGTGGTCCACGCCGTAGCCGTTGGTCTCGGGGGAGTTGATGTTCTCGAACGCCAGGGACACGTTCTGTTCCATCTCGAAGCCGCGCTGCGACTGGCGGATCAGGCCCAGGTAGGAGTTGTTCACCACCACGTGGATGTACGGCAGGTTGAACTGCGCGCCCACGGCCAGCTCCTCGATCATGAACTGGAAGTCGTAGTCACCGGACAGGGCAACCACGGTCTCGTCCGGCTTGCCGCGGACCACGCCCAGGGCGGCCGGGGCGGTCCAGCCCAGAGGGCCCGCCTGGCCGGCGTTGATCCACTGGCGCGGGCCGAACACGTGCAGCAGCTGCGCGCCGGCGATCTGCGACAGGCCGATGGTGGACACGTACGTGGTGTCCTTGCCGAACGCCTTGTTCATCTCCTCGTACACACGCTGCGGCTTGATCGGCACATTCTCGAAGTGCGTCTTGCGCTGCAGGGAGCCCTTGCGTGCGGTGCACTCGGCAACCCAGCCGGCGTAGTCCGGCAGGGACTTCGCCGCCTGGCGCTCGCGTGCCAGTTCAATCAGCCCGTCCAGCGCCGCACCGGCGTCGGACGCGATGCCCAGGTCCGGTGAGAACACGCGGCCGATCTGGGTGGGCTCGATGTCGATGTGCACGAACTTGCGGCCGGCCGTGTAGGTGTCCAGGCCGCCGGTGTGGCGGTTGGCCCAGCGGTTGCCGATGCCGATCACGAAGTCGGAGGCCAGCATGGTCTCGTTGCCGTAGCGGTGGCTGGTCTGCAGCCCCACCATGCCGGCCATCAGCACGTGGTCGTCCGGGATGGTGCCCCAGCCCATCAGGGTGGGGATGACCGGAACGTTCAGCAGTTCGGCCAGTTCCACCAGCTGCGCGGAGGCGCCGGCGTTGATGATGCCGCCACCGGCCACGATCAGCGGGCGCTCGGCTGCGGTCAGCATGTCCAGGGCCTTTTCCAGCTGCTTGCGGCTGGCCGTGGGCTTCTGGACAACGATGGGCTCGTAGGCGTCGATGTCGAATTCGATCTCGGCCATCTGCACGTCGAACGGCAGGTCCAGCAGGACCGGGCCCGGACGGCCGGAACGCATCAGCTGGAAGGCCTTCTGGAACGCGCCCGGAACCTGGCCGGGCTCCATGATGGTCATGGCCATCTTGGTGACCGGGGCGGCAATGGTCTGGATGTCCACGGCCTGGAAGTCTTCCTTGTGCAGCTTGGCCACGGGGGCCTGGCCGGTGATGCAGAGCATGGGGATGGAATCCGCCCAGGCCGCGTACAGGCCGGTGATCATGTCCGTGCCGGCAGGGCCCGAGGTGCCGATGCAGATGCCGATGTTGCCATCCTTGGCCCGGGAATAGCCGTCCGCCATATGGCTGGCGCCTTCTACGTGGCGGGCCAGCGTGTGGCGGACGCCGCCGTTCTTCCGCATTGCCGAGTAGAACGGGTTGATTGCCGCCCCTGGCAGGCCGAACGCCTCAATGGCGCCTTCCTTAACCAGGATCGCGACGGCAGCGTCAACGGTGCGCATCTTAGTCATTGTGTACTCCTTGAAAAGTCTGTGGGGTGCCCGCTGGGGGCGGAATTTGGGTGTGGTGGGGGAGCCGCCGTCGTGATGTACGACGGCGGATCACCGGTTTGCTTCTTGTCCGGCTACTGCCGGAGGTGCTTACTTGCGGCCGCTGAGCTGCAGGACCTGCTTGAAGAGGCCGGAGTGGTCGAGGCCGCCGTCGCCCTGGTTGACGGTTGCGGCGACGAGCTGTGCGACGACGGCGCCGAGGGGGACGGCGACGTTGGCTTCGCGGGCTGCTGAGGTGACGATGCCGAGGTCCTTGTGGTGGAGGGCAAGGCGGAAGCCGGGGTCGAAGTTGCGGTCGAGCATCTTCTGGCCCTTCTGGTCCAGGACCTTGGAGCCGGCCAGGCCGCCGCCGAGGACCTTGAGGGCGGCGTCGGTGTCCACGCCGTAGGCCTCAAGGAAGGCGATCGCTTCGCCGAGGACCTGGATGTTGACGGCCACGATCAGCTGGTTGGCTGCCTTGACGGTCTGGCCGGAGCCGGAGGGGCCCACGTGGACGATGGTCTTGCCGACGGCGGTGAGGACGGGCTGTGCTGCCTCGAAGTCGGCTGCCTCGCCGCCCACCATGATGGAGAGTGCGGCGTTGATGGCGCCCTGTTCACCGCCGGAGACCGGGGCATCGAGGGGGCGGATGCCGGCTTCCTTGGCATCGTCGGAGAGGCGCTTGGCGACGTCCGGGCGGATGCTGCTGGCGTCGATCCACAAGGTGCCCTTCTTCGCGTTGGCGAAGACGCCGTCCTTGCCGCTGACTACGCCCTCGACGTCGGGGGAGTCCGGCACCATGGTGATGACGACGTCGGCGTCCTTGACGGCGTCCGCGATGCTCGTGGCACCCTGGCCGCCTTCGGAGACGAGCTTGTCGATCTTGTCCTGGCTGCGGTTAAAGCCGGTGACGGTGTGGCCGGCCTTGACGAGGTTGATGGCCATGGGGAGGCCCATGATTCCGAGTCCGATGACTGCAACGTTGCTCATTGTGGTTCCTTTACTGAAAGTTTGTGGGGACTAGCGGCTGGCGCGCTGGCGGATGGCCCAGCTGAAGGCGGTTTCCGCCGGTTCCTTGTATTCGAGGCCGATGTAGCCGTCGTAGCCGAGTTCGCGGCTGCGGGCGATCCATTCGCCGAGGGGAAGCTCGCCGGTTCCGGGAGCCCCGCGGCCGGGGTTGTCGGCAATCTGGATGTGGCCGAAGTCCTTGGCGTGGTTCTGGATGACGGATTCGACGTCGTCCCCATTGACTGCCAGGTGGTAGAAGTCCGCGAGGAGCTTGATGTTCTCCGCGCCGGATTCCGCCTTGACGCGGGCGATCACCTTGAGGGCGTCCGCTGCCGTGAGGAGCGGGTACTTGGCGGCGCCGCTGACGGGTTCGAGCAGGACTGTGCCGCCGATGCCTGCGACGCCGGCAGCTGCCGCGGCGAGGTTTTCGGCGCCGATGGCGTCCTGCTTCTCGGCCGATTCGCCGTCGACGCGGTTGCCGTAGAGGGCGTTGAAGGCCTTGCAGCCGAGGCGCTCGCCGATGCCGGCGACGACGTCGATGTTGTCCAGGAATTCGGTGGAACGCGCGGGCCATGAGACCAGGCCGCGGTCGCCGCCGGGCATGTTGCCGGCGTTGAAGTTCAGGCCGGTGAGCTGGACGCCGGCATCCTTGATGGCGTTCTCAAACCCGGTGACCTGGGCGTCCGTGGGGACGGAGGTGTCGAAGGGCCACCAGAACTCGACGGCGTCAAACCCGGCAGCCTTTGCGGCTGCGGGGCGCTCGAGCAGGGGAAGCTCCGTCAAGAGGATGGAGCAGTTCACTGTGTACGTCATCGTAGGTCCTTCCGAGGAGGGGCTTTGATCTATCTTCCGCTTGCTTGGCTCTTCTCGAGTTTCCGCTTTGTGGAATTTAGATTCTGCTTTATGAAAAGTTTAGGGAAGGTGGACGCGCGAGTCAAGGGGTGTGTTGGTTGGGAGGGGGTGGCGACAGCAAACTCTTCCCGACCGGGCATAAAGAACGGGCGGTTCCTGGCAGGGCCGCCCGTTCGATTGATCGTATTCAGTGCCGCTTGAAGGCGTGCCTGATCTTTTCGCCGGCTTGCTTGAGGTCGGCCCGGACTGCGCGGGCCTTGCCTTCTGCCCTCATGCGGTCGTTTCCGCTGACCTCACCGGCGGCTTTCTTTCCCTTGCCGTGAAGCCTCTCCGCGGCGTTGTGGATCCTGTCACCCAAACCCATTGCGGTCCTCCTTGTGGTGCGGCTGGTTCGGCTGATTGCCGCCTATGCCGCCACTTAAATTGTAGAAAGGAATG
>NZ_JAKFFD010000240.1:0-5613 GCF_036675385.1 Pseudarthrobacter sp.
GCATCCCCACCATCCAGGCCCGACAGACAGACCGGGACAACACCTAAACCCACCCCCAGAAACAACCCGCCCCGGTAGCACGCGGCCAACCAACCCGTGCCACCGGGGCACACCCACACCCCCGCCAACGCCAACAGCAACCACCACACGGCACCAGCGTGACCGGACCGACGAGCTCACGAATATCGACCCTCAGAATCGCCAGGACGACCGCGAGCAGAACATAAGCCAGAGCTGTGTTGATTGCAGTAGGTGAAGCCGTGCAGCCGAAGGACGCCGGGCGTGGTTACAGCCCGCAAACGGCCCTTTCGTGGGCCGCTTAGGGCACGCTCTGGCTCATCCAGTGCCGCGGCCCGCCTAGTACGGCGTAGAACGCCTGCCGCGCTCGTGTCGCCACCTTTTAGACCTGCTCGCCCGCCGTCAACGAATAGCGGCCAGGCGATTTTAGAGATCGTCTTCGGGTCGGGCGGCGAGGATCCGATTGGCGCTGACCTGCAGGATACCGAGCGACTCCTGGATCAGGGGCGATGCGATGCTGCCCCTGCGCACCGCAGCGACGATGCGGCGCGATGGCTTCCCTTTGCCACTGATGCGCAGTCGAACCACGTTTTCGGCGCTATGCAAGGGTGCCAGTCGCGGCAGCAGGCCCACACCCAGCCCCGCACCCACGAAGGCGATTTGGGTTTCCCATTCAACGGCCTCATGGGCAATGCGCGGTGTCACCCCGACTGCCGTGAAGGCTGCCGTGAAGAGGGAGTGGTAGGTGGAACCGGCGGCTTCGGTGATCCATGGTTCCGACGCGAGCTCTTCGAGCGTCACAGTTTCCCGCGATGCCAACGGATGGTCAGCGGGAATGATCACGTCCAGGGGATCGTCGAGCAGAACGGTCTGTTCGAAGCGAGGATCGTCCTCAACATAGGTGTCGGACTGCATGGCAACAATGACCGCGAGGTCGATTCGCTCGGCAACCAACAAATCGAAGCAGCGGGCCGGGTTGGCCTCGAGTACCTGCACCTCAAGCAGTGGGCGTGTCGAGCGCAGGGTGGCGGCCAGCGGCGCGAGCAACTGTGCGGCCGCCGTGGAGAAACCGCCCAGGCCAAAACGGGACTGCACCTGGTCGCCGGCCTCCATGGCTGCTGCGCGCAGGCGCTCCCATTCGGCAATGAGGGTGTCCGAGCCGGCCACGAGAAAGCGGCCCGTGGCGGTCAGCCGCACGCCCCGGCCGTCCTTCGTCAGCAGCTGCATTCCAAGCACACGCTGGAGCTCCCGCAATTGCGCGGAGACGGCGGAGGGAGAATACCCCGTGAGCTCCGCGGTTGCGCCAATGGTGCCGCACCGGGCAAGCACCCGAAGTGTGATGAGCCTCGCATCGATCATGCACCTATTGTGCACGGATATCTTCCAAATCTTGCGCTTTTGTTGCGGATCAATGATCTCTAATCTCATGATTACAAGGTTTTCGACAACGCCGCTCGCACCCCCACGCAGCCGTGGTCCCACGAATCACACACTTACCCACGCCTCCCGGGAGGAAACACATGTCTGCTCCAGTCTTGCCCCTCAACTCACGCGGAAAACTCGCTTCATCCTTGCCTGCAGAGCAGCTGGCGGAAATCAGCGAGTTGTTCGAGTTCCGGCGCACGGGATATTCCCTCGATGCCCCCTTCTACACCGACCCGACGATCTTCAGCATCGACATGAAGGCCATCTTTGGCCAGCACTGGATCTTTGCCGGCAGCATCGCCGAACTGCCGGAGCCGGGTGACTACATCACCGTCGACTACGGGCCCTACTCCCTGATCGTCCTGCGCAACGACGACGGCGGCGTTAACGTCCTGCACAACGTGTGCCGCCACCGCGGCGCCCGCGTCCTCACAGAAGCCGCGGGGTCAACAGGAAACCTGGTCTGCGGCTACCACTCCTGGACATACTCTCCAGAAGGTAATCTGATCCACGCCTCGGCACCGGGGGAGACGAAGTTCGACAAGGGCTGCTTCGGCCTCAAGCGTGCCCACAGCCGCGAGGTGGCCGGACTCATCTTCGTCTGCATTGCGGACGAACCGCCAACCGACTTCGACGAAACCTCAAAGATCTTCGAGCCATACCTCGCGCCCCACGATCTGTCGAAGACGAAAATCGCCTACCAGCAGAACATCATCGAGGAGGGCAACTGGAAGCTCGTCATGGAGAACAACCGTGAGTGCTACCACTGCGACGGACACCCGGAGCTCGCCTGTTCCCTCTTTCCCACCTGGGGACTGACGGAGGGCCTGATCCCGGCCCATCTCGAAGAAGTGTGGGACCGCAACAAGGAAGCCCAGTCCTCGCTCGAGGAGCGTTGCCGCCGCTACGGCCTTCCCTACGAGGTGGTCGAGGAGCTCGACACACGCATCGCAGGAATCCGCATCTCACGTGAATCGCTCGACGGAGAGGGCGAATCGTTCTCGCCCGACGGGCGCAGGCTCTCCAAGAAGCTGCTCGGCGACTTGCCGGACTTCCGCCTTGGCCGCTGCTCGATGCACCTGCAGCCCAACAGCTGGTTCCACTTCCAGAGCGACCACGTCATCACGTTCGGCGTCTTCCCCGTCAACGAACACCAGACCCTGGTACGCACCACCTGGCTGGTGGCCGACGACGCCGAGGAAGGCGTCGACTACGACCTTGAGAAGCTCACCTACACCTGGAAGCAGACAAACCTGCAGGACAAGGCGTTCGTGGAGTTGTGCCAGCAGGGTGCCGGAAGCCCGGCCTACGAGCCCGGCCCGTACATGAAGAGCGAGTACCAGGTGGAGGCGTTCATCAACTGGTACGTGCAGCGTGTGCAGGAGCACTTGGCATGATTGAACTCCTCACCGAGACGGCCATCCGGGAGCCACAGCGCATTCGCGGTCTTGAGATGCCGTGGAACAGGGTCATGGGCAGCACCGAGGCACCCGCCCGTGCTGCCCGTGCACTGGGCCCCTGGCATCCACAGGAGTTCATGGCCGAATGTGTGGAGACCGTTCCCGAGGCGGGCGGCTTAATGACCTTCGTGTTCCGCCGCTGCGACGGTGCGCCCCTGGCGTTCCGTGCGGGCCAGTATGTGAACATCGCTTTTCCGGTGAATGGCGAGGGCCAGGATCCGGTGGACCGCAGCTATTCGCTGTCCAGTTCCCCGACTGAGCCTTGGACCTTCAACATCAGTGTCAAACGCGACCCCACAGGACTGGTTTCACCGTGGGTGCACGAGAATGTCAAACCCGGCACTGTGCTCGAGATGCTCGGGCCGGTCGGCGCATTCCACTTGCCGGATGCCGACCGGCGGGCGCGGTATCTCTTGCTGGCCGCCGGCGCAGGCATCACCCCCATCATGTCCATGGTGCGGACCATCCACTCCCTGCCCGGACATGCCGATGTTGTGGTGCTCTACCACGGAGCGGAGGCCGGAGGCTTTGCCTTCCACAAGGAGCTGGCCTACATCGCCTCCGTGGACTCGCGCATCAAGGTCTTCTACTCCCTCGGCGACCGCAACAGACCCGAGGGGTGGGAAGGGCTCAGCGGAAGACTGACGGCAGCCATGCTGGACGAGGTGGCCCCCGATGCCAACGGCCGCCAGGTCTATGCCTGCGGCCCCGAGGGTTACCTGAACACCGCCACCGAGCTCCTGGGGAAGGTTGGCGTCGACGACACCTCCATCTACATGGAATTCTTCTCGGGAGATCGCCAGACGCTCCTTGAATACCAGGCGGAGCTCGCGTTTGCCGTGGACATTGCTGAGGAAATCGCCGAGGAAATCGCTGACTCCGCCGAGGACTACTACGAAAGCCAGCCCACCGCGTTCGGGCTCTACGAGCCAGGCTACGACGCCGAGGGAACCCTGAAGGCCACGGGGCTGCCGCTGGAAACCGTCGACCCGGACGCGCCCCCTACCGAGGCCCCCGACGGCGGTTCCGGCATGGCGCCGGAGGCCGACTCCCCTGATGCCTCGAGCTTCGACACCGTGGGAACGGGAAGCCTCACGCTGTCCTTCATGCGCACCGGCATCAATGTGCGCATCGACCCCACCGAGCACATCCTCGGGGCGGCCCAGCGTGCGGGCGTCAGGATCGGCGCTAACTGCAAGGAGGGCATGTGTGGCTCCTGCAAGGTCGTCAAGCTTTCCGGGGACGTCGAGATGAACCACCAGGGCGGGATCCGGGCACGGGAAATCGATGCAGGCAAGTTCCTGCCCTGCTGCTCCACAGCGCGCACCGATTTGGTGATCGACGCCTAGCCGCTTCCAGCTTGCTTCACCAAGACTGACAACAACTACCTCACAGACAGCCTGATGCGACCAGCATCACCGTGAGGGTTCGATCGCCAACCCATAGGAGCCATTCAATGTCAGGTAACAAAGCCGTTGCATACAAGGCGCCGGGGATCGTGGAAATCATCGATACCCCGTTTCCCACCTTTGAACTGCAGGCCGGGCCCGGCGTCAATCCCGTTAATGTCGGCCGAAAGGTCCCGCACGGGGTCATCCTGCGCACCGTAAGCACCAACATCTGCGGCTCGGACCAGCACATGGTTCGTGGCCGCACGACCGCCCCGGCCGGCCTCGTCCTGGGGCACGAGATCACCGGGGAAGTCATCGAGACCGGGCCCGACGTGGAGTTCATCAAGGTCGGGGACATCGTCTCGGTCCCCTTCAATATCTCCTGCGGGCGCTGCCGGAACTGCAAGGAGGGCAAGACCGGGATCTGCCTGAACGTGAACCCGGACCGTCCCGGGTCCGCCTACGGCTATGTTGACATGGGCGGATGGGTCGGCGGGCAGGCGGAGTTCGTCCTGGTCCCCTACGCGGACTGGAACCTGTTGCGGTTCCCTGATCGCGACCAGGCCCTGGAGAAGATCATGGACCTGACCATGCTCTCGGACATCCTCCCGACCGGATTCCACGGGGCCGTTACGGCAGGTGTCGGCGTCGGATCCACCGTCTATGTTGCCGGGGCCGGTCCCGTGGGGCTTGCCGCGGCGGCCAGCGCGCAACTGCTGGGGGCCGCGGTGGTCATCGTGGGGGACCTCAATGAGGACCGCCTGGCCCAGGCCCGATCCTTTGGCTGCGAAACCGTCAATGTGGCCAACGGCGATCCGGCTGACCAGATCGAGCAGCTTCTCGGCGTCCGGGAGGTCGATGCCGGTATCGACGCGGTCGGTTTCGAGGCCCGCGGACACGGACACGGTGCCGGGGCCCAGGAGGCGCCGGCCGCCGTGCTCAATTCCCTGATGGACCTCACCGCCGCCGGCGGTTCCCTGGGCATTCCCGGCCTTTATGTCACCGGGGATCCGGGTGCCGCGGACGAGGCGGCCCAGAAGGGCAGCCTGTCCCTGTCCCTGGGCACCGGCTGGGCGAAGTCGCTCTCCTTCGCGACCGGCCAGTGCCCGGTGATGAAGTACAACCGGCAACTCATGATGGCGATCCTGCATGACAGGATCCAGATCGCCAAGGCGGTCAACGCCACGGCCATTTCGCTCGAGGATGCCCCGCGGGGTTACGCAGAATTCGATGCCGGAGCGGCCACGAAGTATGTCCTGAACCCGAACGGCTACCTCAACTAGTCCGAGGAAATCTCAACTAGTCCGGGGGAATGCGTT
>NZ_JAKFFD010000081.1:0-5584 GCF_036675385.1 Pseudarthrobacter sp.
GTTGCGGCGTCCGCGCCCGACTTCTGGGTCTTGTCCTTGAACTGTGTCATCCGGGACGCTTCGCCGAAGCCGGTGATGCAGTTCAGTGCCCAGGCCAGCTGGGCGTGCTCGGGGACGTGGGACTGCACAAAGAAGATGCTTTTGTCCGGGTCGATGCCGGCGGCAATGTACTGCGCGGCAACCACCCGGGTGCGCTTGGCGAGTTCGGCGGGATCGAAGTCCACGGTGATGGCGTGCAGGTCCGGGATGAAGAAGACGGCATCATATTCGGCCTGCATGTCCACCCAGTTGCGGACAGCGCCAATGTAGTTGCCCAGGTGCAGGGAGTCCGCCGTGGGCTTGGCGCCGGAGAGGATGCGTTTCTTGGTCGCCGGGGAAGTCGGGCTAGTCATGGGAAGAAACCTTCGGGGCTTAGAGCCGGTAGTCCACTACCAGCGGTGCATGGTCAGAGAAGCGGGTGTCCCACGAGGGCGCCCGGTCAACCACTGCCGAGAATGCGGCGGCGGCGAGGTCCGGGGTGGCCATGTGGTAGTCGATGCGCCAGCCGGTGTCGTTGTCGAACGCCTGCCCACGCTGTGACCACCAGGTGTAAGGGCCGTCGACGTCGCCCGCCAGGCCACGATGGACGTCCTTCCAGCCGATGTCCTCGCCGAAGAAGCGGTCAAAATAGGCACGTTCGTCAGGCAGGAAGCCGGCCTTCTTGACGTTGCCCTTCCAGTTCCTGATGTCCCGTTCGGTGTGGCCCACGTTGAGGTCCCCCACCACCAGTGCGTGATCGCTGTGCTTGGACAGTTCCGGCAGCCTGGTGGTCATGACATCCAAAAAGCGGTACTTGTCCACCTGCTTCGGTGTGCCCACTTCACCGGAGTGCACGTAGGCGCTGGCAACGGTCAGCTGCGCGGGGTTCCCCACGGCGTCGGCCACCCTGAAGTCAGCCTCAACCCAGCGTCCGGCGGTGGCGAAGTAGTCATCGCCGATGCCGTTGCGGGTGTCCAGCGGCTCTTCACGGGACGCAATGGCAACGCCGGCGCGGCCTTTGGCCTCGGCCTCGGCGTGCAGGATGTGCCAGCCATCACCGAGCAGCTGGCGCACAATCGCGTCAGGGGCCCGGACTTCCTGGAGGCAGAGAATGTCCACCTCGCGGGGCTCCAGCCATGCCGCCATACCGTTCTTGTAGGCAGCCCGGAGGCCGTTGACGTTGACTGATGCGATGCGAAGGTGGTCCTTCTTCAATGCCGAGATCACCCGCACTACTCTAGTCGATGATGGTTCCGCTGACCGGGTCGCCGGTGCCGCCGGCAGCGCGGATCATGTCGCGGGCGTTGGTGGCGGTGATCTCGATGGTCTCCAGCGCGCGGCGGATCGTATCCTGATCCGCCGCCTCACCCTTGGCGCGTTCCTTCTCCACTACTTGGATCTGGACCTGGACGATCTTGAAGGAGTGGTCCAGCTTGAGGTCGCGGACTTCGTCCGCTTCGTTCCGCTCGTACACCACCCGGGTGCCGCCGTGGTCGGCTGAAGACGACGACGGCGCACGGCCGGCTGCGCTGTTGAAGGCGTTCTGGGCTTCCGTCAGCTTCGCGCCGGCCTTTTTGGCGGCCTTCTGGATGCTGAACACCACAAAGGCTGCGAGGGCCAGCCAGAAGGCGGCGATGATGGCGACAACCCAGCCCACGACGTCGTTCTGGTTCGCGGCAAAGATCACGGCAACGATGAACGCGATGACAAAGACCATCATTCCCGGACCGCTGATCCGCAGCATGGAGAAGCCGCCCTTGGACCGGCCGGACGGAGATTGAGTGTTACCCAGAGATCGCATGCGTCCATTGTCTCAAACGCAGCAGAGCCCCAGCGCACCTTCCACCCCCGGCGAACACCGGGTCCGGGACGCGCGCTATTGTGCCTGATCAGGGCGCGGCGTAGCGTGAATCGGGCTAGGGGTAGAAGTTCATTCGTCTATCTGAGGACACATCATGAAGAGTCATGCGTTCAGGACAGCCGCGGTGGCCACAGCCATCATCTCCCTTTTGGGGATCACCGCCCCTGCGGAGGCGAAACCGGGCGCCGCTCCCGCCATTCCGCTCAACACCGGCCAGGAAGTCGGTCCGGTTCACACCGGGGCCGGCGGATCCTTCACCTACACCATCGACGATGACGAGCTCTGCTATACGCTGACCGTCCGTGATCTGTCCGCTCCTGCCATGGCGGCACACATCCACCTCGCGTCCCGCAATGTGGCTGGTGGTGTGGTTATTCCGCTTGAGGTGGACAGCGGCACGGACTGGACGATTGATACCTGCACTACGGAAGACTCGGCCGTGCTGGCAGCCATCGAATCCAACCCAGGCGACTACTACGTCAACGTGCATAACGCCGACTTCCCCGGCGGGGAGGTCCGCGGCCAGCTGAAGTAGGTTTCGGTTCCACTCCAAAAAGTCCGACGGCGGCCCGCACCTCAAGTGAAAGATGCGGACCGCCGTCGGGCTTTGCTGTTAAGGAACGAAACTAGGCGATTCCCGCCTGGCGCTCCGCGGTCTCCACCACATTGGCGAGCAGCATGGCGCGGGTCATCGGCCCTACGCCGCCCGGGTTCGGGGAGATCCACGAGGCGACGTCGGCGGCAGCGGGGTCCACGTCTCCGGTGACCACTGCCTTACCGTTGCCGTCGTCAACACGGCTCACGCCGACGTCGAGCACTATTGCGCCCGGCTTCAGGTCCGCCGCCTTGATCATGTGCGGGACTCCCGCAGCGGCGATCACGACGTCGGCCTGTCGGAGTTCGGCGGCCAGGTCCACGGTGCCGGTGTGCGCCAGGATGACCGTGGCGTTGACGTCCTTGCGGGTCAGCAGTAGCCCGACGGGACGCCCGATGGTCACGCCGCGGCCCACCACGAGGACGCGCTTGCCCTTGAGGCTGATGCCGTGCCGGGTGAGGAGCTCCACGCAGCCCTTGGGGGTGCACGGCAGCGGCGAGGTCATGGGTCCGCTGACGTTGGCCACCAGGCGGCCCAGGTTCATTGGGTGCAGGCCGTCGGCGTCCTTATCCGGATCCATGGCCTCCAGGATGACGTCCTGGTTGATGTGCTTGGGCAAGGGAAGCTGCACGATGTAGCCGGTGCATTCCGGGTTGTCGTTCAGCTCGCGGACCACGGCCAGGAGTTCGTCCTGCGTGGTCTCCTCCGGCAGGTCGCGGCGGATGGACGTGATGCCCACCTCCGCGCAGTCCTTATGCTTGCCACCCACGTACCAGGTGCTCCCGGGATCGGAGCCCACCAAAATGGTGCCCAGCCCGGGGACGACGCCCTTGGCCTTGAGTGCGGCCACGCGTACGGTCAGCTCGGCCTTGATGGCAGCGGCGGTAGCCTTGCCGTCAAGAATCTGTGCAGTTCCAGTTTCAATGGTCATGGATTACCACTGCTCGTGCTGCGGGTACAGCGGGAAATCGGCGCAGAGCTTGTCCACGCGGGACTGCAGTGCCTCGACGTCCGTGGCGGTGCCGGCCTTCAGTGCAGTGGCGATGATCTCTGCCACCTCGGTGAATTCGGCAGCACCGAAGCCGCGCGTGGCGAGGGCCGGGGTGCCGATGCGCAGGCCGGAGGTGACCATCGGCGGGCGGGGGTCGAACGGAACCGCATTGCGGTTCACGGTGATGCCCACGGAGTGCAGGAGGTCCTCGGCCTGCTGGCCGTCGAGCTGGGAGTTGCGCAGGTCCACCAGGACCAGGTGCACGTCGGTGCCACCGGTGAGGACGGAGACGCCGGCGTCGGAGACGTCGGACTGGTTGAGGCGGTCAGCGATGATCTTGGCGCCTTCGAGGACACGCTCCTGGCGCTCCTTGAATTCCTCGGTGCCGGCGATCTTGAAGGCAACGGCCTTGGCTGCAATGACGTGCATGAGCGGCCCGCCCTGCTGGCCCGGGAAGACGTTGGAATTGATCTTCTTGGCCCACTCCTGCTTGGCCAGGATCACACCGGAGCGCGGGCCGGCGAGGGTCTTGTGCACGGTGGAGGTGACGACGTCGGAGTACGGCACCGGGCTCGGGTGCAGCCCCGCAGCCACCAGTCCGGCGAAGTGTGCCATGTCGGTCCAGAGCAGCGCGCCCACTTCATCGGCGATGGAGCGGAAGGCCGCAAAGTCCAGGTGGCGCGGGTAGGCGGACCAGCCGGCGATGATGACCTGGGGCTTCTCGGCGATGGCCTGTTCGCGCAGCTTGTCCATGTCAACGCGGAAGTTGTCCGGCTCCACCTGGTAGGCAGCCACGTTGTAGAGCTTGCCGGAGAAGTTGAGCTTCATGCCGTGGGTCAGGTGGCCGCCGTGGGCCAGGGACAGGCCCAGGATCTTGTCACCGGGGGTGATCATGGCGGACAATGCTGCGGCGTTGGCCTGGGCACCGGAGTGCGGCTGGACGTTGGCGTACTCGGCACCGAACAGTGCCTTGACGCGGTCGATGGCCAGCTGCTCTGCGATGTCCACATATTCGCAGCCGCCGTAGTAACGGCGGCCCGGGTAACCCTCGGCGTACTTGTTGGTCAGGACCGAGCCCTGGGCTTCCATCACAGCGCGCGGGGCAAAGTTTTCGGAGGCGATCATTTCCAGGGTGCCGCGCTGGCGGCCAAGTTCCTGGCTGAGGACTGCTGCGATTTCGGGGTCAAGCTCGGCCAGCGACTGGTTGCTGACGGCGACTGTTGTGGTGGCGGTAGTAGTCACGAAAAACTCCTGGCTAGGGATACGGGCACTGCTAAGGTCAGGCTACCGGCTGGCGCTCATCATCGCCCCTTGATGACAGGGCGTGAAAGCGAACCGCACCCTCAGAGGATGCAGTTCCGGTAAGACATGACCCTCGGCCCAGGCGTACGATCCGTGGTCTTCGTGATTGCCACTCCCTGGTGGTTAGCCACCCAACGCCAGTTGCGACCCCACCAGACTACCAAACGCGGGCGGGCCGCGCGGGTAGGCTTGTAGTCGTGACTGAAGAGCAGCTGAACCGAGCTTACGTATTGACATTGTCCTGCCCGGACCGACCCGGAATTGTCCACGCTGTGGCCGGAGCGCTGCTGGTGGCGGGCTGTAATATTTTGGACTCGCAGCAGTATGGCAGCCCCGCAACCGGCAACTTCTTTATGCGGGTGGAAGCGACGACGACGGCCTCCCGGGCCGAGGTCCAGGCTGCCCTTGGGCCGGTGGTCCACTCGTTCGGCATGCAGTGGAGTCTCAACCCCGTGGGCCAGAAGGTGCGCACGCTCCTGATGGCCAGCACGTCCGCGCACTGCCTCAACGACATCCTGTTCCAGCAGCGCTCCGGCACCCTGCCCATCGAGATCCCCGCCATTGTTTCCAACCACCGCGACCTTGCCGGGCTGGCCGAGTTCTACGGCATCCCGTTCCACCACATCCCGGTCACCCCGGACACCAAGGCCCAGGCCGAGGACAAGCTGCGCGCCCTCATGGCCGAGCACGATATCGAACTGACCGTCCTGGCCCGCTACATGCAGATCATTTCGGATGACCTGTGCGCGGAGCTCACCGGCAAGGCCATCAACATCCACCACTCGTTCCTGCCGTCCTTCAAGGGCGCCAAGCCCTA
>NZ_JAKFFD010000103.1:0-85941 GCF_036675385.1 Pseudarthrobacter sp.
GTTGAGTGGCAGGAGAGCGAGAAGCTGCTCAAGCTGGGCTTCCCGCTGGACGTCAGGGCGGACCGCTCCGCCTCGGAGACCCAGTTCGGCCATGTCTTCCGCCCCACCCATGTCAACACCTCGTGGGAGGCCGCCAAGTTCGAGATCTGCGCGCACCGCTGGATCCACGTGGCCGAGCCCGGCTACGGCGTCGCGATTTCCAACGCGGCCACCTACGGGCACGATGTCACCAGGAGCGTACGGGATTCCGACGGCGGGACCACCACCTCGGTGCGCCTCTCCCTGTTGCGCGCACCGAAGTTCCCGGACCCGACCGCGGACCGCGGCCACCAGGAACTGACCGTGACCATCCGCCCCGGAGCCGGGATCGCCGACGCCGTGGAGGAGGGGTACCGCACCAACCTCGTACCCCGGCTGGTGAAGGGCGCTCGCGGTGTGGAGCCGCTGTTCGCCGTGGACAACCCGGCCCTGGTCATCGAGGCGGTCAAGCTTGCCGAAGACGGGTCCGGCGATGTTGTGGTCCGCCTTTATGAGTCCCTGGGGCAGCGGTCCGCCGGCGTGATCACGGCCAACTTCCCGGTCACGGCCGTCCTGGCCACGGACCTGCTGGAGCGCGCCACCAACGCGCCGGGCGTCAACACTGCCGCAACGGAGCAGTCGGTGGAGCTTTCGCTGCGCCCGTTCCAGCTGGTCACCCTGAGGTTCGCGCGCTAACACCCATCGACTGCTCCGTAGGGGCCGTTTTGCAGGCTCAAAAGGGCCGTTACGGAGCACTCGATGATGGTTGGCGGGACCTGGCCGTTAAATGGCTGAGTGGGGGCGGTCCCCAACGGCCCGCCACCACTCATCCCCCCAAAGTATGCAAAGACTCAACGGGCCCGGCGTCCGGGAATCTATCCCCGTTCGCGAACACCGGCACCCAACTTCACACATTCATGATTGTGCCATGTCTAATGATTTTGTGAAAGTAGGGAAGGCTACTTTGCAGTAGAAGTCCTTAGCCGAGGGCCTCCCCGCCCGTGCCGGAGCCTGGCCACCGCGATCAAAGCCAGGCCAACGACAAAGCAAAGAATTGCCGTGTAGTTGATCAGGAACGTCGCTGGTCCCCAGCTGGGCGGATAGAAGGGGAAGAGCAGAGTCAGGGGGATGGCCACCGAGCCTACGCCCAGCAGGAAGGCGGCGATCCGAACCAGGGCGGGCAGCGTGCTGCGCACCGCGAGCACCATGGCCGGCAGCAGGACCAGCGAAACATAGGCCGGATAAGCGCGGCCGGCGGCCCCGTAGTACTGGACCAGTAGGGCATTCCCGTCATCCTCGCCTGTCATGGCAACCAATCCCGCGGACGAGCCGGCAGTGTCCATCATCAGGAACACCACAAGCACGGTCAGCGAGGTCAGGCCCAGCGCAGCGATTCCGATCCGTCCGGTGAGCATCCGGTAGGCGTCGTCGGCCCCAAAGCCGCGGGTGATGCGGATGCCCACGAAGAAGATGGCGGCGAAAATGACATAGCGGAGCAGGAGGTTGGTCGCATTAACACCGCCGAGCGCCTGGTCAATGGCGAGGTAGGGTGCTTCGATGCTGAGGAGAGTGGCCAGGGTCAACAGCGCAAAGATGTAAAAGAGTGTCCTGTTCCTCCCCCTCAGGGCACTGGGAACCCTCGCGACGGCCACCAGGCCGGAGACAGTCAGCGTGGACCACTGCAGGATTTCGATCATCCCAGGTTCTCCCAGATCTTTTCGGTTTTCTCGTGGTCGTGTTCCTGCCGGCGGAGGGCCCTGCCGAGAGTCTGCAGCCGGTCACCGGCCAGAGTGGTCAGCTCGCCGTCGGACAGGCTGTCCAAGGCGGCCTGCCGGGCTCCGGGAGGCCAGCTGGCCTCCGCCTCCGTGACCAGCCCTGTGGCCACCAGGCCGCTGGCCGGGGCGACGCCGGCGGCAAGGGAGGTGGCAACGGCCAGCTCGGGGGCCAGCCGGTTTGCGGTCAGTTGTGCCGAATAGTTCTGCGGAGCGATTCCAGTGGCGGCGGAGACCCGGTGCCGCAGCTCGCCGTCGTCGATTGCCTCCACCCAGTTCTTGACCGAGGTGGCGTGCGGTGCCGGCTCCAACGCCGGCGAACCGGCCAGCGCGGCGGCCGCCGGCACGCCGCCCGGGTCCGCGGCGGAACGGGCCAAAACTGCCCGCAGGAGGTCCGGAGTGGAGATCTGGCTGACCAGTTCGGACCTGCTGGGCGGGTGCGTGTCCGTGAGCTGGCTGTAGGCGTCGAACGCCGCCAGCGCCGAAACGGGATTGACGTTGTACGCCCGGCTGATGCTCACCACCGTAGTCTCTGCCACCTTGCCCCGGACAAGCTGCTGGGCAAGGGTGGTCCGCTTGATGCCGGAGACGCGGCAGATATCGGACGTGCTCGTGTTGGGGGCGATGCCGTGCAGCCAGCGCTGGAACGCTTTGGCAGGAATTGGCATATCGGCTCTCTGCTGAACGGATGATTGCCTTTTGATTTTAGCCTGACCTTTCGGAGGCAGTTTGGTGCGGCGTGCTGAGTCGACTATGCTTGATGGTCGAGCCCGTTGGTCCGTACACCCCCCAAGTCCGGACCAGCGGGCTCTTTAGTGCCCCGGCACTTTTCGGGGCGGCACATTGCGGATTCACCGCAGTTTCGGGCCGATTCAGGCGGGCTCCTCCGGCCGGGCGGCGGCGAGAGGATGGACCAACCTATGACTGCAACCCTTGTTGCCAAAGACCTTTCCGGCGGCCACGACCACCGGACGCTGTTCGCCAGACTCTCCCTCACGGTGGCCCCCGGCGACGTGGTGGGTGTGGTGGGCGCCAACGGCGCCGGCAAGTCCACCCTGCTGCGCCTGCTGGCCGGTGTGGACCAGCCCCAGGGCGGCAGCGTCAGCCTCGCCCCCGCCGACGCCTTTGTGGGCTGGCTGCCCCAGGAACACGAGCGCGTCGCCGGCGAGACCGTGGCCGGCTACATCGCCCGCCGGACCGGCTGCGCCCAGGCCACTGTGGAGATGGAGTCCACCGCCGAGGCGCTGGGATCCGGCGCACCGGGAGCCGATGATGCCTACTCGCTGGCCTTTGACCGCTGGATGGCGTCAGGCGCGGCAGACCTCGACGAACGCATCCCGCCCGTCCTTGCCGACCTCGGCCTGGACACCGGCGCGGACGCCCCCATGACCGGGCTCTCCGGCGGCCAGGCGGCCCGCGTGGCCCTCGCCGCGCTCCTGCTCAGCCGGTTCGACGTTGTGCTGCTCGACGAGCCCACCAACGACCTTGACCTGGCCGGCCTGGCCAAACTGGAAGCTTTTGTCCAGGGCCTGCGGGGCGGTGTGGTGCTCGTGTCCCATGACCGCGAGTTCCTGGCCCGCTGCGTGACCACCATCGTGGAACTGGATCTGGCGCAGAATTCCGTGGCGGTCTACGACGGCGGCTATGAGGCCTTCCTGGAGGAGCGCGCGGTGGCGCGGCGCCACGCGAGGGAAAAGTTCGAGGAGTTCGCGTCCACCAAGGCAGACCTGGTCTCCCGTGCCCGGACGCAGCGCGAGTGGAGCTCCCAGGGCGTGCGGAACGCCATGAAGAAAAGCCCGGACAATGACAAGATCCGCCGGGCTGCCAGCACCGAGTCATCGGAAAAGCAGGCCCAGAAGGTCCGGCAGATGGAATCCCGGATTGCCCGGCTGGACGTAGTGGAGGAGCCGCGGAAGGAATGGCAGCTGCAGTTCACCATTGGCCAGGCGCCCCGCTCCAGTGCGGTGGTGGCCACCTTGCGTGACGCCGTCGTGAAGCAGGGAAGCTTCACGCTGGGCCCGGTGAACCTGCAGCTCAACGCGGGGGAGCGGATCGGCATCACCGGCCCCAACGGAGCCGGCAAGTCGACGCTGCTGCGCCTGCTCCTGGGCGTGCAGGCGCCCGACGCCGGCAACGCCGCCATGGGTGCCTCGGTGGCCATCGGCGAAATTGACCAGGCCCGCGGACTGCTGGCCGGCCACCTCAACCTTGCCGACGCCGTCGAAGCCGTGCTCACGGACCTGACAGCGGCGGAGGTCCGCACCCTGCTGGCCAAGTTCGGGCTGAAGGCGGACCACACCACCCGCCCTGTGGATTCCCTGTCGCCGGGCGAACGCACCCGCGCCGCACTGGCGCTGCTGCAGGCCCGCGGGGTGAACCTGCTGGTCCTGGACGAACCCACCAACCACCTGGACCTGCCCGCCATCGAGCAGCTGGAAGAGGCGCTGGGAAGTTATGAGGGCGCTTTGCTGTTAGTAACCCATGACCGGAGGCTGCTCGAGAACGTGCAGCTGGATGTCCGGTGGAATGTAGACAACGGAATGGTAACTGAACTGATGGCAGACGATTCCTCACAGGCGGGGCACCAGCGATGAGCATGGACGGCGTCGCCTGGCACTCCCTGTACAACATCTCCCGGGCCAAGAACGGCTCCCGGCCCTTCTCCAAGGCCACCCTGAAACGGGTCCTGGGCTTCGCCCGCCCGCACCGGACAAAGCTGATCGCGTTTGTGGCGCTGTCCATTGTGATGGCATTCCTGGCCGTGGCCACGCCCGTGCTGGCCGGCCAGGTGGTTGATGCCATCGTGGCCAAGGCGGGTACGGACGAGGTGATCCGGCTGGCGCTGCTGATCGCCGTGGTGGCCGTTGCCGAAGCCGGCCTGGGGCTCGTGAGCCGCTGGCTGTCCTCCACCATCGGCGAAGGCGTGATCGTGGACCTGCGCACCAGGGTCTTTGACCATGTGCAGAAGATGCCCATCGCGTTTTTCACCCGGACCCGCACCGGCGCCCTGGTCAGCCGCCTGAACAACGACGTCATCGGCGCGCAGTCCGCCTTCGCCGGAACCCTTTCCGGTGTGGTCAGCAACGTGGTGGCACTGATCCTGACGCTGATCGTAATGCTCGGGACTTCCTGGCAGGTCACCGTGCTCGCCATGATCCTGCTGCCGATCTTCCTGATCCCTGCCCGCCGGATGGGCTCCAAGCTCGCGGACCTGCGGCGTGAGGCGGCAAACCACAACGCGGCCATGGGCACCCAGATGACCGAGCGCTTCTCCGCTCCGGGCGCCACGCTGGTGAAGCTTTTCGGCCGGCCGGACGAGGAATCCCGCGAGTTCGCGGTCCGCGCCGGCCGGGTCCGGGACATCGGTGTCCGCACGGCCATGCTGCAGTTCACCTTCGTCACCGCGCTGACGCTGGTGTCCGCACTCGCCCTGGCCCTGGTCTACGGCCTGGGCGGCTGGCTGGCCATCGGCGGTCAGCTCGCCGCGGGCGACGTTGTGGTGCTGGCCCTGCTGCTGACCCGCCTGTACGCCCCGCTCACCGCCCTGTCCAACGCCCGGGTGGAAATCATGAGCGCGCTGGTCAGCTTCGAGCGGGTTTTCGAGATCCTGGACCTCAAGCCCCTGATCCGGCAGAAGCCCGACGCCGTGGCCATCCCGCCGGGAAACGTTTCGGTGGAGTTTGACGACGTCCGCTTCGCCTACCCCTCGGCGGACAAGGTCTCGCTGGCCTCGCTCGAGGAAGTGTCCACGCTGGACACCCGCGGCGGCGAAGAGGTGCTGCATGGCATCAGTTTCCGGGTGGAACCCGGGCAGACCGTCGCCCTGGTGGGTTCCTCCGGTGCCGGAAAGTCCACCATCGCGCAGCTGCTTTCCCGGCTGTACGACGTCGATTCCGGCGCCGTGCGGCTCGGCGGCACTCTGCCCGGCTCGGGGCTGGACGTCCGGGACGCCACCTTCGATTCCCTGCGGGACACGCTGGGGATGGTCACCCAGGACGGACACCTCTTCCACGAATCCATTGCCTCCAACCTCCGGCTTGCCCGGCCGGACGCCACGGAAGAGGACATGTGGGATGCCATCCGGCAGGCCCGCCTGGAAACCATGATCCGGTCCCTGCCAGACGGCCTGGACACTGTGGTGGGGGAGCGCGGTTACCGGCTCTCCGGCGGTGAACGCCAGCGCCTCACCATCGCCCGGCTGCTGATTTCCCAGCCCCGGGTGGTCATCCTCGACGAGGCCACCGCCGCACTCGACTCCACCAACGAAGCCGCCGTGCAGGCGGCCCTGGGCGCCGCGCTCGAGGGGCGCACCGCCGTCGTGATTGCCCACCGGCTGTCCACCATCCGTGCCGCCGACGTCATCCTGGTGGTCGAGGACGGGCGGATCGTGGAACGCGGGAACCATACCGATCTGCTCGCGGCCGAGGGCCGGTACGCCGAGCTGTACCAGACGCAGTTCGCCGAGGCCACGGCCGTGGCAGCGGAAGCCGTTCCGGAGTACTAGACCCACTCCTCAGCGGCGCAGGGTGGCCAGTTCGGGCAGGATGTGGTCCGTCAGGAGCGGGGCCAGGTCCGCTGGCAGCGGCGCGCCCCGGTCCAGCGCCGCCAGGTCCAGCCAGCGGATCTCGGCGATCTCAGCCGAGGGGTGCGCGGTCCAGGTTCCGGGTGCGGTAAACACCGTGGCTTCGATGTCCGTGGCGGCCTCGTTGGCGGCGTCGGCGATCCAGACGCCCATCAGCTCCAGGTCGCGCGGATCCACCACGATCCCCACTTCCTCCTGAAGTTCCCGCGCAGCGGCGTGGACGGCGGTTTCGCCGGCTTCGGGCTTGCCGCCGGGGTGCATAAACATGCTGGTGCCGCGCTTGCGGACGGTCAGGAGCCGGCCCGCGTCATCGAAGACACAGACGGCGGAGACAACAATGCGGGATTTCACGGTTCCGAGCCTAGCGTGTTCAGTCGTGCCGCTTCAGACCTGGCGCTTCAGGGCGGACGTCAGCAGCAGGTCCTTGCGCGGGCCGGTCACATCCCACGTGTAACTGAATGTGTCCGGGCCTTCGTAGTTGTAGGCCACGCGGTACGTATCGGGATCGCACCAGTGCCGGTCCAGGTTCGCCTCCGGCGTGAAACTCATCCGGTGGAAGGGCCGCCCGTCGGCAAAAAATACGTCCAGGGCGTCGGGCCGGTCGGCGGGTTTCAGGACGTATTCACGCGAGGCGGGGCCGGTAAAGGTGGGCCAGCGCATGGTGCCTTCTTCACGGAAGGCCAGGCCGCCGTCGTCCGCGGGGGAAAAATGTACGACGCCGGCAAAGGTTCCGTAGGTGCCCGTGGACCGGTCCAGCAGCTGCCGTTCAACGGCCCAGCTTCCCTGAATGGAGAAGTTCCCGGCCGGCGAGGGGCCGAGCAGGTAGGCGCGGAGATCGAACTCCGGTGAAGGAAGATTCAAGTGCCCTCGATTGGAATCGAACCAACGACACCGGCTTTAGGAGAGCCGTGCTCTATCCACTGAGCTACGAGGGCGCGTGTCCGCTGGTCCGGTAGGGCCGGTCCGTCCGGACACGGATACAAGCATACAAGGTGGGAGGCCGTACTACGCTCTTGGCATGAGATCAGCCCCGTCGTCCGCCCCCGCCGTGGCCTACCTCCCGGACACCGCCTCGACCCGCCAGTACATCGGCGCCTGGTCCGTCCTGAGTGTCCTGCAGTATTTTGTGGCGGAAGCGGCCGTGATCGGCGCCTGGGGCGGGCCGCAGCCCTACGACCGCCGGACCGGATACATCAGCGACCTCGGCGCGCTTCATTGCGGGATCTACGACGGACGGGATGTGTGTTCGCCGCTGCATTGGCTGATGAACGCCTCGTTTGTGGTCCAGGGGCTGGGCATGCTGCTCGGTGCGCTGCTGCTGGGCTCGGGGCTGCTGTGTGTCGCCGCCCGGGCGGGGGCCCGGGTCCAGCCTGCGCGCCGGAAGCCTTGGCTGGCGGCGGTCTGCGTCCGGATCCTGACCGGCGCCGCCGGTGCGGGGACCATGATCGTGGGCCTGGTGCCGGAGGACGTCGGCTCCGGCTGGCACTTCGCCGGCGCGGTGGTGTATTTCCTTGCCGGCGCGGCCGCCCTCGTGGTGCTGGGCATCCTGTGGCTGCGGCAGACGCCCCTGGGGTGGTTTGTCCTGGTGTGCGGGCTGGTGTCGCTCGCCGCGCTGGCGACCGGCGGTCTCACGGGGATGGACGTCCCGGAGCCGGGGACGCTTGAAAGGCTGATGGGCTACCCCGTCACTGTGGGTGTTGCTGCCTCAGGTCTGGTGATCGCACAGCGGGTCCACCGGCACCGGAAGGAAGTACGATCGGCCGCGTCTGCAGATGGCCGCTGACGTCCCGCCGGTTGTCTAATTGACGAAGAATTCGCGGAAGTTGCTCAGCGATTTCCCCCCGGAGTAGCCGAGCGCGTCGGCCCCTGCGGACACGGCATCGTCCGGTGAGAAGATGCTGATGGCGAAGGAGCCTGACTCAAGGTCTTCGGTTTTCTCCAGCATCGGCGGGAGGGCCTCGCCGAGCACCTCCGCGAGGGCGGCCTCGTCATTGCTGGTCCCCACCAACTTCACGTTGATGAAGTTTCCGGACGTGTTCATGTTGACGTTGACCTGGGCCGATTCAACTCCAGGAACCGACATCGCGGCGTCCTGCATATCCTTTTTCAGGCGGTCAGCCGGCGACGCGCCTGACACGACGCAGGCTGAGAGGCCAAGGACGGCCATCGCCAAGGTGAGCGCTCCGGCAACGGTTTTGAGTCGGTGCATTGTTACTGCTTTCGGGAGATGTTAGACACTGTCGAGGTGACTTGGCTAGCGTCCGAGGTCAGGAACCTTTGGGTTGATTGCTGTTGACTGTACTGGGCAATCGGTCCTCCGGCCTCCTGCTGGCTGACTGAATCCACGTAACGGTTGGCGTGGTGATACTCGATCCCGGCAAACCCCGGGTCGACGTCAGGGTTGGGCATGGTGACGATCGTGGCGCCGTTGTCCTGGCTGGCGGAGATGGTGCCGTCCGGCCACGCGGTCGCGTCTCCCAGGTCCACCTGCGGAACGGGGTCGCCATCGTGCTGCAGTGCCAGGACATCGATGGACGGCGGGATGGGCGTGGAATCCACGGGTGAACCGAACGTGACCACATTGGTGACGTTGAAGCGGTCTGTGAAACCGCTGTCCGAAGCCAGGGCCGCGGCGATCATTCCACCTTGGGAGTGCCCGGAGAGCATCACCGGTGCGCCTTCGGGAATGCCTGCCTGTTCCATGGCCAGCCGAACGGCCTCCGCGGCGGTGGACAGGTTGCCGCCGGCCAGCTCAAGGTTGCCCGTCAGGTCCGTCGGATTTGCGGCTCCGTCCGGCTCCCACCGGGTGGTGCCTGGAATGCTGATGATATACGCGGGCGGCTGGCCTGGCTTCTCGACTGTGGTGATCCGGACGCCTGTATCGGGCGTACCGGGCATGCCGGGGTCGCTGTAGGCCGCGTCTGTGGTGGACAGGATGGCGCTGATGGTGGACGGGACCGGCGTCTGCGTCCGTCCGTTGTCGTCTGTGTCCTCCGGGTTACCCACTCCGACGGGAAGGGGATCCCCTGCGACCGGCCGGCCGTCGTCGAACAGATGCGGGTTGGAAAAGCCCAGCGTGAAAGTGGCCTGTTTGAGGTTCTCGAAGGAAGCTGCCAGCAATACGCTGTTGGAGACAAGCTCTGTGATGGATGGCGGTTCGCCCGACGTCAGCCATCGCCAGCCCATCTCCGCGACGTTGCCGGTTTGGCTGAAGACATTTCCCTGCGCATCCAGGATGTTCCTGATGGGAAGCGGAGCGATGTCCTGGACGTAGTGCCACGTGTTGCTGACTGTGTCCCCGACAGCATCCGTAACTTCTCCGGCGGTGTCCCACAGGTCCTCTGCGGCGTCGGCTCCGGACTCAATCAGCTGGTCAAAGATTGAGGGGCCGCCGGTAGCTTGGGGTGCCGCGCTTGCCTCCAAGCGGCGGCTGGCTGCCACTTGTTCCTCAACATTCTGTTTGACGGCGTTGGAAGCGGCCGCGAGCGCATGGGCAGTCCCGAGCAGCTGCCGCCGGTAGCCAACCCACTCCTCCGTGAACCGCTTCCCGTCGTCTCCTTTCCATGGCGCGCCTGTAATCAGCGGAGTCAGGCTGCCGCTCAGGGCCAGCAGCCGGTCACTGGTGCGGGCAAACTCTTCGCTGAGGCGCCGCCCGCTCTCCACGTCCATTCCGTACAGGGCCATGGTCACGCCGCCTTTTCCGCAGCGCTGGCGAGGTACTCGCGGGCTCCGAGCACACGCCACGCAACCTCGCGGCTGAGGTCAGCAATGGAATAGCTACGCTCCGCCAGCGCCCAGGCGTCTCTACTGACATGGCCCGGGTGATGTCCCTGGTCCGCAACGGGCACCGCCGCGGACACCTCAAGATGGAACGTATGGGTGGCGCCAGGACCGGTTTCCCCGACGACGGCATCCGGTGCTGCCTGCCGTTCCGCGGCTGCGGGCAAATGGCGCCGGATGGCAGCCCAGGCATCTTCCTCGCGGAAGAAGGAAACTTCGACCGCGTTGCGGACTTCCGTCACGGCCACACCGTCCACACCGTGCCGGATCCTGCGGTAATAGGTGATTCCAACGCCCCGCCCGCCGGTGAGTCCAAGCTCGGTGTGGACGGAGAGGTCCTGTGACTGGACCACCGCCGCGGCCTTCACGGGAGCAGACGCCGCAATCCACACTGCGAGCACCCACTGCCGGGTGATGGCGCCCTGCCCGTCGACAATTCCTGCACGGCGCAGCTCGGCTTCCATGGCCTGGGGGTCTCCAGCCTCCAGTTGGCGGCTGGCCTCGGCCTGGGCCGACTCCCGGTACGCAGAAACGGCCGCCTCGGCTTCCGGTTCACCCGCCAGGACTTCCGCGGCCTTGTGGACCGTCAACGCCCAGGCCAGTCCGCTGATCTCAACGATATTGAGAGCAGGATCCGTCCGTGATTCCCCCATGGATTCCCCCGATGTTTAAGATCCCCGGCATCAAATGCCGGCACTGGACACACTATCGGGGTGTCCGGCAGGAAGGGTATGGGGAGAACTCTCCGGAGGTACGGGCGGGAGCCTACTGTTGGCGCGGCCGTTTGCGCAGGAACACAGCCGTAGCCCCGGCCAGCAGGCTGACGACGAACAGCACCCACCCGGCAACGGTGAGCCCGGACGCCAGGGCGACCTGGCCGGCGTCGGCCGTTTCCGATCCCAGCGCGGCGTCGATGGCGACATTGCCCCACAGCCGGACCACCACAAACAGCAGCGGGATGGCCCAGAGTGACCAGCGGAGGGCCTTCTTGGCGACGTTGGTCCCGATCAGGAGCAGCCAGGTGAAGCCGAAAATGAGCGGGAACAGGGTGCCGGCTGTCTTGTGGACGTAGTTGAGCTGGCCGCGGGCGTCGTTGTCCATGGCGGCGTTCAGTTGGCCGACGTAGCCAGCGTCAAAACCTCCCAGGAGCGAGTCGGGCATGGCCAGGCCGCCGGAGAGCTGGGTGAGCTGCTGGAGCGTGAGCAGGTGGACATACCAGAACAGGAACAGGCTCACTGTCACGCCCGCGATGAGGATCAGGTTGGTGTTGCTCTGGGCCTTCTGCGGCGAACGTTTGGTGGAGGGGTTGATGACCGGCGGGAGGCTGTGCTGCGGAACAGCCGCCTTCGAGCCGTGCTTCTTGATCCGCTGCGCTGGGGTTTTGGCCATGGCACCATTATCCCGCCACCTAAACTGGGTCAATGACCACTGGCCGGCACAGCGCCCTTGAACTTGACCCCGCCCTGGACGACTATCAGCTGGCATCCGCGCTGGTGCGCGAAGCCGGGCAACTGGCGCTCCTGATGCGCATGGCCGGGCTGCAGTCCCAGCAGAAAACCTCCATCTCCGACGTGGTGACCGCCGCGGACCACGCTGCGGAAGCCTACGTGCTGGGGCAGTTGCAGCGCTGCCGGCCGGAGGACGGCATCCTGGGGGAGGAGGGCACCTCTGTGGCCGGCACCAGCGGCCGTACCTGGGTGATCGACCCCGTGGACGGCACCTACAACTTCCTGCACGGATCCACGTACTGGTGTTCGGCCCTCGCGCTGAAGGACTCGTCCGATGTGCTGCTCGGCGCGATTTTCCAGCCGGAGGAGGACAAGCTCTGGCTCGGCGGCACGGCCCACGCAGCCACGCTGAACGGCGAGGTACTGACTGCCTACCGGGACACGAACGCTGTCCAGGACGGCGGGGCGCGCAACGCAACCGCGCTCGCCGAACTCGGCGCAGCCACCTACATCCACCCCACCTGGCTCATGGATCCGCTCTGCGCCATGCCCTGGCACGCTGCGGCCACCTCCGCCGCGGCGCTGCGGATGTTCGGCTCCGGGTCCTGCGACCTGGGCCGGGTGGCCGATGGCCAGCTGGGATGCTGGTTCCAGCACAGCTGCCCGGAATGGGACTGGCTGCCGGGCAAGGCGATCGTCCGCGCCGCCGGCGGCGCCACGGACACGGTCCGGATCAACGGCCTGGACTGGTTTATGGCGGGAGGCACGACGGCGGTGCGGGAGTTGCGTGCGGCCCTTGAGTCGGGCTCGGTGGCCTGAGTCCGGGCCGCCTTTTGCGCGCTTCCCGGGTGGGGAGCACGGTGTTATCCACAGGCTGGACCTGACTGTCAGCCCCACCGCCTAGACTTGTAGGCACCATGGATATGTTGTTTGACCCGTACTCTGACGGACCGTTCAAGGCCGCCGCGCCAGCCTCCGCCCGCACCAAGTCGCGCCCGGAAGGCCTTGCCGCGGCCGCCGAGTTCGGTGGCGGCGGGCCGGGCGGCGGCTCCGAACACGCAGCAGAACGGGGCGCCCAGCGCACGGGCGGCTGGGCCAACCAGCAGCCCTCTCATGACGGCAACGGCGAGCCGGCCCACCACCGGCCGAATGCCGAGGAACTCCTGGAGGGGCTTAACCCGCAGCAGGAGGAGGCCGTCAAGCACGCCGGCGGCGCCCTGCTCATTGTGGCCGGCGCCGGCTCGGGAAAGACCCGCGTCCTCAGTAACCGGATCGCGTACCTCATTGCCACGCACCGCGCGCATCACGGTGAGATCCTGGCCATCACGTTCACCAACAAGGCCGCCGCCGAGATGCGGGAGCGCATCGCGGCGCTGGTGGGTGGACGGGCCAAGATCATGTGGATCTCCACGTTCCACTCTTCCTGCGTGCGTATCCTGCGCCAGGAGGCCGCGAACGTCGGCCGGAAGTCGAACTTCTCCATCTACGACTCCGCGGACTCGCTGCGGCTGGTCATCCAGGTCTCCAAGAGCCTGGACCTGGATCCCAAGAAGTTCGCGCCCAAGGCCATCCAGCACAAGATCTCCGCGCTCAAGAACGAACTCATCGACGCCGATTCCTACGCGTCCTCCGCGAATTACAACGATCCCTTCGAGTCCGCCGTGGCTGACGTCTTCAAGGGCTACACCCAGCGGCTGCGCCAGGCCAACGCCATGGACTTCGATGACCTCATCGCCGAGACCGTCTACATGTTCCGAGCCTTCCCCGCGCTCGCCGATTCCTACCGGCGGCGGTTCCGGCACGTCCTCGTGGACGAGTACCAGGACACCAACCATGCCCAGTACGCCCTGGTCCGCGAGATAGTGGGGGAGGGCCCTGGTGCGTCCGAGCTCACCGTCGTGGGCGACTCCGACCAGTCCATCTACGCCTTCCGCGGCGCCGACATCCGCAACATCGTGGAGTTCGAAAAGGACTATCCGGACGCCCGCACCATCAAACTGGAGCAGAACTACCGCTCCACGCAGAACATCCTCAGCGCGGCCAACTCCGTGATCTCACGCAACCCCAACCGCCCGGACAAGCGGCTGTGGACCGCCGAGGGCGAGGGCCACAAGATCATCGGCTATGTGGGCGAGAACGAGCACGCCGAGGCCCAGTTCATTGCCAAGGAGATTGACCGGCTCCAGGACGAGGACAACCTCCGCCCCGGTGATGTTGCCATTTTCTACCGCACCAACGCGCAGTCCCGTTCCATTGAGGATGTGCTGGTCCGGGTTGGGCTGCCGTACAAGGTAGTGGGTGGCACCCGCTTCTACGACCGCAAGGAAATCAAGGACGCCCTCGCATACCTCCGCGTTCTGGTGAACCCGGACGACGACGTCAACCTGCGCCGGGTGCTCAACGAACCCAAGCGCGGCATTGGTGACCGCGCCGAAGGTGCCGTGGCCGCACTGGCCGAGCGCGAACGGATGTCGTTCATGGCCGCCGCCCGGCGGGCTGAAGAGGCTCCCGGCATGGCCACCCGTTCCGTCAACGCCGTCCTCGGGTTTGTGAAACTGCTGGACGACCTCGCAGAGGTTGCCTCCGGTTCAGGCGCCGCCGCCGCGCTGGAGGCCGTCCTGGAACAGACCGGCTACCTCGCCGGGCTGCGTTCCAGCACTGATCCACAGGACGAGTCCCGCGTGGAGAACCTGGCGGAACTCGTCGCCGTCGTGCGTGAATACGAACAGGAGAACCCGGAAGGTTCCCTGGGCGCATTCCTGGAACAGGTGTCGCTGGTCGCTGATGCGGACCAGATCCCGGATGCGCCGGGTGCGGACATCGACGCCGCCGTGGCCGAAGCTAAACGCCTGGGCGTGGTCACGCTGATGACCCTCCACACCGCCAAAGGGCTCGAATTCCCGGTGGTGTTCCTCACGGGCATGGAACACGGGCTGTTCCCGCACCAGCGCTCGGCCACGGACCCCAAGGAACTCGCCGAGGAACGCCGGCTGGCCTACGTGGGCCTGACCCGTGCGCGCAAGCGCCTCTACGTCACCCGGTCCGAAGTCCGCAGCATGTGGGGCCAAAGCCAGTACAACCCGGCCAGCCAGTTCCTCGAGGAAATTCCCGCAGAGCTGCTGGAGTGGAAACGCGAAGGCACCAGCCGGCAGCCCGGCGGGTGGGGGAGCAGCAGCGCGTCGATCGGGTCCAGCCGTTACGGCGGATCCTTCTGGGGCGCCGGCACGTCCCGCGGCGCGGCCGCCGATTCCTCGGCGGGCTTCAACGCGGACGTTCCCGCAGCGATCGCCAAGAACCGGGTCCAGCCGCAGAAGGAGATTGTGGCCGTCAGTGTGGGCGACAAGGTCAACCACACCAGCTTCGGCAACGGCACGGTGCTGGCGCTGGAAGGCGCGGGGGACAAAACAGTGGCCAAGGTGAAGTTCAGCGTCGGCGAGAAGCGACTGCTGCTCCGCTACGCGCCACTCACGAAGCTCGACGCCTGACCACGCCTGCCCTTGTCCGGGCACCGCGGCTGGCTTACAGTTCAGGAACGCGCGGTACCCGGGAAACAGCCGGTAGCCGGGGAACCGGTGCAGCGCAGGCCACTTGAGCACAGCAGAACTTGAGCACAGCAGATTCGGGGGCACCACTGTGAAGATCCTGTTCGCCAGCCAGGCCATTGACGGCCATTTCAACCCCATGACGGGCGTGGCGATGCGGCTCAAGGACCGCGGCCACGAGGTGGCCTGGTACACGGGTCCCGTCTATGCGGACAGGCTCGCCGGCATGGGAATCCAGCACTTCCCCTTCCGCAGGGCCATCGAGCACCGCGCGGACAACCTCAATGAGCTCTATCCGGAGCGGGCCAAGCTCAAGGGCCCACGGGCCATCGGCTTCGACGGCGAGAAGATTTTCGCCAGCAACGTCAGCCACTTCTTCGAGGACATCCGCGGGGTCGCGCAGCAGAATCCCTTCGACGTTCTTGTGGCGGACAGTTCCATGTTCATTCACCGGCTCGTCTCCCACTTGATGGGCAAGCCGGTAGTGAATTTTGTTGCGATCCCCAACATGGAAAGCGACCCGCAGGTCCCGCCGCTTTTCTTCGGGTTCCGGCCGCCCCGCAATCCCGCGGAGAAGGCGGTCCAAGGCCTGGCGGGCCTGCTGTCCGACAAGGTCATCCTTCGGCCTGCCAGTCAGAGCTACGGCCGGCAGCATGCCGCCTACGGCCAGCCTGTTCCGCGGGAAGGCCGGCTGACGGACGAACCCTATCGGTGCTCGGACGCCATTATCCAGACCGGCACGGAATCCCTCGATTTCCCGCGGCGCCGGGTCAATGCCAAAGTGCACTACGTCGGGGCGCTCCTGCCATACCGGTCGCCTGGCCAGGCGCCCGGCGGTTCCGGTGAGGCCGCATCCGGTTCCGGTGGGGACGGCGGCTTTCCCCGGTCCTATCCCGCAACGCTCGTTGTCACCCAGGGAACAGTGGACAACCTTGACCAGGACAAACTCATCGTTCCGTCGCTTGAGGCGGTCAAGGACATGGATGCGTTGGTCATCGTGGCAACCGGCGGGCACGGCACCGAAGCGTTGAAAGCCCGGTACACGCAGCCCAACGTGGTGGTCCGGGACTACGTGGACTTCGCGGAGGTCTTTGACTTCACGGATGTCTTCATCACCAACGGCGGATTCGGCGGTGTGCAGCTGAGCCTGTCCAAGGGGGTTCCCTTGGTGGTTTCGGGCATCAACGAGGGCAAAAGTGATGTTAACGCCCGGGTGGAACACGCCGGCGTCGGCATTAACCTCAGGACGGAGTCACCCAAGCCCGCGGACATAGCCGGTGCAGTTCGAAAGGTCCTGGCGGATCCTGGCTGGAAATCCCGCGCCCGGACGATGCGGGAGCAGTTCGACCGTGAGGATCCCGCCGAAGCTGCTGCCGCCGTCGTAGAGGCCGCCGGGACGCGCCCGACGGCCTGAGACCGCTGCCGGGGCATAATGGAGGCCATGCGACGGACTGTATTGGGGATCCTGGCCGCCTTCTTCCTGCTGGCAGGCACTGCCTGCAGCATCACCACCGAGGACCCGGGCTATGTGGCTCCGCCGCCGCTGCCGGCCATGGAACAACTGGAACAGGCAGCGTTGGCCGACCCCGCCGCGTTCAGGGCCAGCGGGGACGTCCTGTCCTTCATCACGGAGGACCGGAACATTGTGTGTTCCCTGACGTCGGCCCGTGGGGAACACCTTGACCTCCCGTATGAGTCGAACAGCTTCAGTGATGCGGCCAACAACAAGCTCGCCACCGTCCCGGTGGCGCATTGCGAGCTTGCCGGATACCCCAAGCCTGCCGCGGGCGACATCAAGGACGACTGCGCCGGCACCGGCCTGGGCTATCTGGGCGGAGCGGCGCTGCTCAGCCCGGACAGGGCAACGTATGGGGAGTGCCGTTCCGGCGTCACACAAATGGAGGCAGCCTACGGACCCAAGGGCAACAAGAGCGGCCCGCTGACGGAACTGCGGGTCCTCGCCGAGGGCCAGAACCTGGAACGGAACGGGCTGCGCTGTTCGGCCCATAACGGCGGCGTGGCGTGCGGAAACGTCTCGGCCGGCGTCGGATTCTTTGTGGCCCGGGACCGCTACGAACTTATTTCCAAGGACGCGGCAACAGCCTCCCCGGCACCCGCTGAGGCCTCAAAAACCCCGTAATCTAGGCGTTTTTCTACGCTCCATAGAATAGTGTCGTTACTCACATAAGCGGTAGTGTGGAACGGGCCGGTCCTCTGAGAGGGCTAGAGTTCCGAATGGAGCATTGCGCTGTGGGGCCCGTTTCCGGACTGGTCGCAGGTGCAGGCAATCCGCAGCCCGGTCATCGTCTTCGGCGGTGCCCGACTGTACAGAAACTACTTCGACGTAGAAGGACACTAAACCGTGGACCTGTTTGAATACCAGGCGCGCGATATGTTCGAGGCGCACGGTGTACCCGTGCTTGCCGGCATCGTGGCGTACACCCCAGAAGAAGCAAAGGCAGCTGCCGAGAAAATCGGCGGCGTAACTGTCGTTAAGGCCCAGGTTAAGGCCGGTGGCCGCGGTAAGGCTGGCGGCGTCAAGGTTGCCAAGACCGCCGATGAGGCGTTTGAGCACTCCACCAACATCCTGGGCATGGACATCAAGGGCCACACCGTCAACAAGGTGATGATTGCCCAGGGTGCCGACATTGCCGAGGAGTACTACTTCTCCGTGCTGCTGGACCGGGCCAACCGCAACTACCTGGCCATGTGCTCGGTAGAAGGTGGCATGGAAATCGAACAGCTCGCCGTCGAACGCCCTGAGGCGCTCGCCAAGATCGCCATCGACCCCGCTGTGGGCATCGACCAGGCCAAGGCCGACGAAATCGTCGCAGCTGCAGGCTTCGATGAGGAACTGCGCGGCAAAGTCGCCGCCGTGATCCTCAAGCTCTGGGACGTCTTCAAGAAGGAAGACGCCACCCTCGTTGAGGTGAACCCGCTGGTCAAGACCGGCGCCGGCGACATCGTGGCACTGGACGGCAAGGTCTCCCTCGACGAGAACGCCGGCTTCCGCCACGCCAAGCACGCCCTCCTCGAAGACAAGGACGCTGCAGATCCGCTCGAGGCCAAGGCCAAGGCGCAGGACCTGAACTACGTCAAGCTGGACGGCTCCGTGGGCATCATCGGCAACGGTGCAGGCCTGGTCATGTCCACCCTGGACGTTGTTGCCTACGCCGGTGAAAACCACGGCAACGTCAAGCCCGCCAACTTCCTGGACATCGGCGGTGGAGCTTCCGCCGAGGTCATGGCCGCCGGCCTCGACGTCATCCTGGGCGACCCGCAGGTCAAGTCCGTATTCGTGAACGTCTTCGGTGGCATCACCGCGTGTGACGCCGTCGCCAAGGGCATCGTTGGTGCGCTGGCCGAGCTGGGCCACTCCGCGAACAAGCCGCTGGTAGTCCGCCTCGACGGCAACAACGTTGAGGAAGGCCGCCGCATCCTGGCCGAGGCCAACCACCCGCTGGTTACCCTGGCCGCCACCATGGACGAGGGCGCCGACAAGGCCGCCGAGCTCGCCAACGCAGCTAAGTAAAGGGACGCACCATGTCTATCTATCTGAACAAGGACTCCAAGGTCATCGTCCAGGGCATCACCGGCGGCGAAGGCACCAAGCACACCGCCCTGATGCTGAAGGCCGGCACCAACATTGTTGGTGGCGTCAACGCCCGTAAGGCCGGCACCACGGTCCTGCACGGCGACACCGAGATCAACGTTTTTGGCACCGTCAAGGAAGCCATTGCCGAAACCGGCGCCGACGTCTCCATCGTCTTTGTCCCGCCGGCATTCACCAAGAACGCCGTGGTTGAGGCCATCGAGGCAGGCATCGGCCTGGTCGTCGTCATCACCGAAGGCGTGCCGGTCCAGGATTCCGCCGAGTTCTGGGCACTGGCCCAGTCCACGGTTGACGCCGACGGCAAGCAGGTCACCCGCATCATCGGGCCGAACTGCCCCGGCATCATCACCCCCGGCGAAGCGCTGGTTGGCATCACGCCGAACAACATCACGGGCAAGGGCCCCATCGGCCTGGTTTCCAAGTCCGGAACCCTGACCTACCAGATGATGTACGAACTGCGCGACCTGGGCTTCTCCACCGCCATCGGCATCGGCGGCGACCCCGTCATCGGTACCACGCACATCGACGCCCTGGCCGCGTTCGAGGCTGACCCGGAGACCAAGGCGATCGTCATGATCGGCGAAATCGGTGGCGACGCCGAAGAACGTGCTGCCGACTACATCAAGGCACACGTCACCAAGCCGGTTGTTGGCTACGTTGCCGGCTTCACCGCTCCCGAAGGCAAGACCATGGGCCACGCCGGCGCCATCGTCTCCGGTTCCGCCGGAACCGCCCAGGCCAAGAAGGAAGCCCTTGAGGCTGCCGGCGTGAAGGTCGGCAAGACGCCGTCCGAGACCGCCAAGCTGCTGCGCGAAGTCTACGCAGCGCTCTAGTAGTTCTGTAAGAGCAACGCGGGGTCACTCCCTGCCCGTTCCAGAGGTTGGATCGGGCACGGAGTGACCCCGCGTTGTTTGTTTAAGCGCGTTTTTGGTTAAGTACGACGGCGGACGGTCACCTTCTCCTGGAAGGTGACCGTCCGCCGTCGTACTTGAACTAGGCGTTCGCGTGGAGCCGGGGGAGTGCGTCCACCAGCGCGGCCAGCTCGGGAATCGCCTGGGCCTCGGCCAGGGCGCGCTCCAGCGTGGCGTCATGGACGGGCCGGGTTTCCTCCAGCAGGGCGATGCCGCTGGGCGTGAGCTCGGTGTAGATGCCGCGGCGGTCGTCCGCGCAGAGGATCCGCGTCAGCAGAGCCCGGTCCTCAAGCCGGTTGACCAGCCGGGTGGTGGCGCTGGCGCTGAGCGCGGTGGCGCGGGCGAGCTGCTGCATGCGCATGTGCCAGCCGTCCTGGCGGCTGAGCGCATCCAGCACGGTGTACTCCACCACTGACAGCTTTGATTCGGCCTGCAGGGAGCGTTCCAGCTCGCCCTCGATCAGGCCGTGCAGCGCCGCGAGCGTGCGCCAGCCCTGTGCCCGGACCTCCACGGCGTCGTCCTTGATGCCCATCTGTCTTTCCTCTCGCGGGTGCTCCAGCCGCCTGGCGGCGTAAGGCGGAGCACAATCGATAATAGTTGCTTGCGCGGCGTATCTGCTTGTGCAACAATAAATAACGCGTCTGCAACTACTAGCTTACGCGTCCTATCTCATTCCGTACAGTTTTCAAAGGAGCATCCCCATGCCCATTGGCCTGATAGCCCTCGCCCTCGGCGGGTTCGGCATCGGACTCACCGAGTTCGTGATCATGGGCCTGCTGCCCGAGGTTGCCGCCGACTTCCAGGTCAGCGAGGCCACGGCAGGCTGGCTGATCTCCGGATATGCCCTGGCCGTGGTGGTCGGCGCATTGGTGCTGACCGCGGCGGTGACCCGCTTCGAACGCAAGCCCGTCCTCGCTGTTCTGCTGGTGCTGTTCATCGCCGGCAACCTGGTCTCCGCCATCGCTCCCGATTACGGAATGATGATGGTCGGCCGGATCATCGCCGCCCTGGCGCACGGTGCCTTCTTCGGGATCGGAGCCGTGGTGGCCGCGGACATGGTTGCCCCCACCAAAAAGGCCGGCGCCATCGCCATCATGTTCACCGGGCTCACCGCAGCCAACGTCCTGGGCGTGCCGTTCGGCACCATGCTGGGACAGGCCGCAGGCTGGCGCTCGACGTTCTGGGCCATCACCGTCATCGGGGTCATCGCCCTGGCGGGAATCCTGGCGCTCGTTCCGAAGACCGGCCATGGCGACACCACGCCCGGAACGCTGCGCAGCGAACTACGCGCCTTCCGCTCCGGGCAGGTGTGGCTCTCCATCCTGGTCACCATCCTCGGCTATGGCGGGATGTTCGGCGCCTTCACCTATATCGCCTTCACGCTCACCGAGGTCTCCGGCTTCGCCGCCTCCACCGTTCCGTGGCTGCTGATCGTCTTCGGTGTAGGCCTCTTTATCGGCAACACCATCGGCGGCAAGGCTGCGGACCGCAATGTGGACCGCACGCTCGTGGTGGTGCTCTCCGTGCTGGTGGTGGTGCTCGTCGGTTTTGCCCTGACCGCCGGCAACCAGGTGCTCACCGTTGCGTCCATCGTCCTGATGGGCGGCTTCGGATTCGCCACCGTGCCGGGACTGCAGATGCGCGTGATGAAGTACGCCTCCAGCGCCCCCACCCTCGCGTCCGGCGCCAACATCGGTGCCTTCAACGTGGGCAACGCCCTCGGCGCCTGGCTCGGGGGAGTGACCATCACCGCCGGACTCGGCTACACCTCGCCCATCTGGGCCGGCGCCGGCATCACCCTGCTGGGGCTCGTGGTGATGATCATCGCCGCCGCCGGAGCCAAGCGGGCCGTCCGGCAGGCCTCCGCCAACGCCGGTCCCGGCGGACGTGTGGCCGCCGAACCTGTAGCCGTCCTCCACTAAGCCTTCAAACCCCGATCCTCAACCTGCAACAGGAGAACCCATGACTTCCACCACCATCACCACGTCCATCCCGGAGATCACCCTCAACAACGGCGTGCGGATGCCGCAGCTGGGGTTCGGCGTCTTCCAGGTGTCCGACGACGACACCACCGCCGCGGTCAGCCACGCCCTCGCAGCCGGCTACCGGAGCATCGACACCGCCGCCATTTACGGCAATGAGGCGGGTACCGGAGGCGCCATCGCCGAGTCCGGCATCGACCGCGAAGAGCTGTTCATTACGTCCAAACTGTGGGTGGCCGACCTCGGCTACAACGCCACGCTGGCCGCGTTCGAGGCCAGCCTGGCCAAGCTGGGACTGGACTACCTGGACCTCTACCTCATCCACTGGCCGGCGCCGGCAACCAACCTGTACCTCGAGTCCTGGCGGGCGCTGGAGCACCTGCTGGCCAGCGGCAAGGCACGGGCCATCGGCGTCTCCAACTTCCTCCCCGAGCACCTGCAGAAGGTCATTGACCTGGGCGGCACGGTCCCGGCCATTAACCAGATTGAGCTCCACCCGGCCCTGCAACAGCGGGACATTGCAGACTTCAATGCCGCCCACGGGATCGCCACTGAGGCCTGGAGCCCGCTCGCGCAGGGTGCCGTGCTGGCAGATCCGGCCGTTGTGGACATCGCGGCACGGCATGATGTGAGCCCGGCGCAGGCCATTCTTCGCTGGCACCTGCAGCAGGGCCGGATCATCATCCCCAAGTCCGTCACCCCGCAACGGATCCGGGAAAACCTGGACGTTTTCGGCTTCGACCTGACGGCCGACGAACTCACTGTCTTCGACGGCCTGGAGCGCGACGGCCGCACCGGTCCGCACCCGGCGGAGTTCAACGGCTAGGAAAAGCCCACCCTCGGGTCTCGACGGGCTCGACCACGAGTACGACGGCGGCCGGTTACCTTCTCCAGGAAGGTAACCGGCCGCCGTCGTACTCGTTTAAGGGCTGTTCTAGACCTTGGCGCCGCTGAGCAGTTCGTCGAGCCGCTCGTAGCCCTCGGTCATGCCGCCTTCCATGCCGGACTGCGCCATGCCGTCGCGGGCCTCCTGGGTGGGATAGACGGAGTGGCCCCGGACGCGGGACCGGCCGTTGCCGAGGTCCTCGAAGGTCAGGAACTCGATGCTGACCACGTCGGGGTAGCCGCCGAATTCGAAGGTCTGGATGGCGAATTCGTTCTCGCGGACGGTGTGATAAACGCCGCTGAATTCGTAGGCGACGCCGTCGGGCCCGGTGTGCAGGTAGCTGTAGCTGCCGCCGGTGCGGAAATCGAAGTGGTTGATTTCCATCTTCATGCCACGCGGGCCGAGCCACTGGACGATGAGGTCCGGGTCCTTGTGAGCGCGGAAGACGTCCGCCACCGGGAAGTCGAACTCCCGCTCGAAGTCGATGAAGGGGAGTCCTTCAGGAATAGTGAGGTTCAGCGGATTGCTCATGATGATTCCTTTGGATGGTTGCCGCTGTTCGCGGCATTGGATCTGAGCACGGCGTCAAGGCTGCGGAACTGCTCTTCGCGGACCAGCCGGTACTGGTCGATCCACGCTGTGAGAGCCTCCAACCGTGCGGGATTCAGGTGGACGGGCCGGCGCTGGGCTTCCCTGCTGCGGGTGACGAGCCCTGCCTGCTCGAGGACCTGGATGTGCTTCGAGACCGCCTGTTTGGTGATCGCGAAGGGTTCCGCCAATTCGTTGACTGTGGCCTGCCCGCGGCTGAGCCGGGCGATGATCCGCCGCCGCACGGGGTCGGCCAGGGCCATAAAGGCCGAGTCCAGGGTGCTGTCGTCGGGGTTCATCGTGCTGCAGGCCTTTCTCGATCAGTTAATCAACTGATTCATTGATCAACTATCTGGTTGTTTAACCATATCCCCGGCCCCGCCTGGGCGGAAGGGGTGTAGGGGATCTTCCTTGCGGACCATCTTGAAAGTTTGTTAGTATGTCAGGACAAACTTCAGGGAGATGGAAAATGCCGCTGGTACGAATCGATGTTAATCACGGGCGCACCGCTGAACAGTTGCAGCGCCTGAGCAGGGGCATCCACGATGCCATCCTCGCGGAGTATGCCATCCCGGAGCGCGATTACTTCCACATACTCACGGAGCATCCGCAGGGCCAGATTGTCGCCCAGGATGCGGGACTCGGCTTCGAGCGCACCCCCGATGTGGTGATGATCCAGATCTTTACCCAAAGCGGCCGGAGCCAGGCGGCCAAGCAGTCGCTGTTTGCGGCGATCGCCGACCGGCTGGCGGAACTTGATGTTGCCGGCGAGGATGTGTTTATCGGATACGTGGAGAATGCGGCCGGCGACTGGTCCTTCGGCTTCGGGCGGGCGCAGTATGTCACGGGCGAGCTGGCGGTTCCCCGGAAGTAATCCCGAGGGCGCCAATTCCACGCCTTATGCAGGTTGTAAATATGTCAGTACAAACCTTTGACAGGACAATGATTCTAGGGCAAGGTAGTGGTTGTGGCCCCGCTCACGGGGGCCCGGCCAGGAACCCGAGCCCTAGCTCTTGCTGTACAGGGTATGGAGCTCAAACCAGAAAGGTCCGCGATTACCGTGACCCACGAACTGCTCACGATCGGGCGCATCAGTGTCGATATCTACCCGAACGACATCGGGGTGGATCTGGAGGACGTCACGTCCTTCGGAAAGTACCTCGGAGGTTCCCCTTCCAATGTGGCCGTGGCCGCGGCGCGGCATGGCCGCAATGCAGGCGTGATCACGCGCACCGGCGACGACGCCTTCGGGAAATACCTCCACCGTGAACTGCGCAAGTTCAACGTGGACGATACGTTCGTGACGCCGGTGAAGGAATGGCCCACCGCGGTGACGTTCTGCGCCATCATGCCGCCGGATGATTTTCCGCTCTACTTCTACGGGCGTTTCCCCACGGCGCCTGACCTGCAGATCAAGGCCGCGGAGCTGGACCTGGAAGCCATCCGTGAAGCCGGGATCTTCTGGTCCACCGTGACCGGCCTCTGCCAGGAGCCCAGCCGTTCCGCCCACCTCGCGGCGCACGAGGCACGGCCGCGGACCGGCCTGAACGAGGGCCAGTACACCATCCTGGACCTGGACTACCGGCCCATGTTCTGGGCCTCCGAAGAGGATGCCCGAACCGAGGTTGCCAAGATCCTGCCGCACGTCACGGTTGCCATCGGCAATGACAAGGAATGTGCCGTCGCCGTGGGCGAAGGAACCCCTGACGAGCAGGCCGACCGGCTGCTGGCCGCCGGCGTCGAGATCGCCGTCGTCAAGCTTGGGCCGGAGGGCGTGATGGCTAAGACCCGCACCGAACGCGTTGTCTCCGCGCCGGTCCCGGTGGAAACCCTCAACGGCCTCGGTGCCGGCGACTCGTTCGGTGGGGCCTTCTGCCACGGACTGCTGTCCGGCTGGCCGCTGGCCCAGGTCCTGGACTACGCCAACGCCGCCGGCGCCATTGTGGCCTCCCGCCTGTCCTGCGCCGACGCCATGCCGACGCCGGAGGAAGTCACCTCGCTGCTGGCCGAACGCGGCCGCCTGGTACCCGCCCTGGCCGGTGCCGCCGCCTCACGCCCATCCCACACCACAGTTTCCGAAGGAGCAGCGTCTTGAGCGCCAACGACGATCCCCGCCGCTACCAGCACCTGAGCGCCCTCCGGCTCGAAGACCCCGACGCCGTTGCCCGCGCGGCAGCCACGCGCCGGCGCCATCCGGGGCTGAAGTACGGTGTGCAGAACTTCATCGTTGCCGCCGACCACCCCGCCCGCGGAGCCCTCTCCGTGGGAAACGATCCGGTGGCTATGGCGGACCGCCGCGATTTGCTGGACCGCCTGCAGATCGCCCTGGCGAATCCCGCCGTCGATGGTGTCCTCGCGTCCCCGGACATCATGGACGACCTGCTCCTGCTGGGGGCGCTCGAAGGCAAGCTGGTCTTCGGCTCGATGAACCGCGGTGGCCTGGCCGGGCTCGTCAACGAAATCGATGACCGTTTCACCGGCCACACGGCCGCAGCCCTGGAAGCCCTGGGGGCCGACGGCGGCAAGATGCTGACCCGTATCTGCCTCGGCGACCCGGACACCGCCTCCGCCCTGGAAGCCACAGCGCGGGCCGTCGACTCCCTCGCCGCACGCAAGCTGATCGCCATGGTGGAACCGTTCCTCTCGACCTGGCAGAACGGCAAGGTCCGCAACGACCTCAGCCCGGACGGGGTCATCAAGTCCATCGCGATCGCCCAGGGCCTGGGCTCCACGAGCGCCTACACCTGGATGAAGCTGCCCGTGGTGGCCGAGATGGAACGCGTCATGGCGGCCACCACGCTGCCCACCGTGCTCCTCGGCGGGGACCCGGAAGGCACCCAGGACGAGGTCTTCGCCAGCTGGCAGGCCGCCCTGGCCCTGCCCGGCGTCCAGGGCCTCACCGTGGGCCGGACGCTGCTGTACCCGGCCGACGGCGATGTGGCCGGCGCCGTCGCCACCGCCGCCTCGCTGCTCAAGACGCCCGTGCTGCAGTCATCAGCGAAAGTATCGGAGTAGTCATCCCAATGAGCACAGGAACAGCAACACGCAGAATGACAGTCGCCCAGGCCGTCGTCGAGTACCTTTCCAAGCAGTACACGGTGGACCGCATCGACACTGAGGACTACCGGGAGCGGCTGATTCCGGGGACGTTCGGCATCTTCGGCCACGGCAACGTCGCCGGCGTCGGCCAGGCGTTGAAGCAGTACCAGGCCGCGGACCCGTCCATCATGCCGTACTACCAGGGCCGCAACGAGCAGGCCCAGGTGCACCAGGCCGTGGGCTACGCCCGGCACACCCGCCGCCGCCAGACGTTTGCCATCAGCACCTCGATCGGTCCGGGATCCTCGAACCTGCTCACCGGCGCCGCGCTGGCCACCACCAACCGCCTGCCCGTGCTGCTGCTGCCCAGCGATACCTTCGCCACCCGCGCCGCGGACCCGGTCCTGCAGCAGCTCGAGCAGCCCTACGCCTACGACATCACCGTCAACGACGCTTTCCGGCCGCTGTCCAAGTTCTTCGACCGGGTCTCCCGCCCGGAGCAGCTGTTCTCGGCGTTCCACCACGGCCTGCGGGTCCTGACGGATCCGGCCGAGACCGGTGCCGTCACCATCTCGCTGCCGCAGGATGTCCAGGCCGAAGCCTTCGACGTGCCTGCGGAGTTCCTGGCCGAACGGGAATGGCGCATCCGCCGCCCCGAAGCCGACGACGAGGACATCCGCCGCGCCGCCGAGGCCATCCGAGCCGCGAAACGCCCGTTGATCATCGCCGGCGGCGGCGTCCTCTACGCCTACGCCAACGAGGAACTCGCCGCATTTGCTGAGTTGACCGGCATCCCGGTGGGCAATACCCAGGCCGGCGTCGGCGTCCTGCCCTGGGACCACAAGTTCTCGCTCGGCGCCATCGGCTCCACGGGTACAACGGCGGCCAACGCCATCGCTGCCGAGGCGGACCTGATCATCGGTATCGGCACCCGCTACGAGGACTTCACCACGGCCTCGCGGACCGCGTTCCAGAACCCGGACGTCAAGTTCATCAACATCAACGTCGCCGCCATCGACGCGTACAAGCATGGCACGTCGCTGCCGATCGTGGCGGACGCCCGCAAGGCACTGGTCAAGCTGAACCAGGCCCTGGGCGGCTACCGTATCGGAGCGGACCTCGAAGCGACGATCGCCGCGGAGAAGAAGCGCTGGGACGCCACGGTGGACGAAGCCTTCGATACCCGCTTTACGCCGCTGCCGGCCCAGAACGAGATCATCGGCGCCACGTCCCGGGCCATGGACGCGGCTGACGTCGTTATCTGCGCGGCTGGTTCCCTGCCCGGTGACCTGCACAAGATGTGGCGTGTCCGGGACCCGTTCGGCTACCACGTGGAATACGCGTACTCCTGCATGGGCTACGAAATCCCGGGCGGACTCGGTGTTAAGCGCGCCGCGCTCGCAGAAGCCGCGCGCGGTGGCGAGCAGCGCGACGTTGTGGTCATGGTGGGGGACGGCTCCTACCTGATGATGCACACCGAACTGGTCACCGCCGTCGCCGAACGCATCAAGCTGATCGTGGTCCTGATCCAGAACCACGGTTACGCCTCCATCGGCTCGCTGTCCGAGTCCCTGGGTTCGCAGCGTTTCGGTACGCAGTACCGGGCGCTGAACGAGGAACAGCACAGCTTCGACGAGGGCGAAACCCTCCCGGTGGACCTGGCCCTGAACGCGGAAAGCCTCGGCGTGAAGGTGATCCGGATCGAACCGGGGGAGAAGGTCATCGCCGAACTCGAGCAGGCCATCCGGGACGCCAAGGCTGCTCCTGAACGCGGCGGGCCCATCCTGATCCACGTTGAATCCGACCCCCTGCTGGATGCTCCAAGCTCCGAGTCATGGTGGGACGTTCCCGTCTCCCAGGTCTCGGACCTCGACTCCACGCAGCAGGCCTTCAAGACCTACACCGACCACAAGAACCGCCAGCGCAAACTGCTCGGCTGATTTCCCAGACACACAGCCCCCACAGACCAAGGAAGTCCAACACCATGTCAACGACGACCGTCACCACCACCATCAACCACTTCATCAACGGGGCCGAAACCGCCGGCGTTGGCACCCGCACGCAGCCCGTCTACAACCCCGCCACCGGCGCCGTCTCCGCGGAGCTGCGGCTGGCCAACCGTGCGGACCTGGACGCCACCGTCGCGGCCGCCCGCGCCGCCGCCGACATCTGGGGCGACATTTCCCTGGCCAAGCGAACCAATGTGCTGTTCAAGTTCCGCGAACTCGTTGCCGCACACGTGGACGAGTTGGCCGAGCTGATCACCGCCGAGCACGGCAAGGTCCTCTCCGATGCCAAGGGCGAGATCGGCCGCGGCCTTGAGGTCATCGAGTTCGCCTGCGGCATCCCGACCCTGCTCAAGGGCGATTACTCGGACCAGGTCTCCACCGGCATCGACGTCTTCTCCTTCCGAGAGCCGCTCGGCGTGGTCGCCGGGATCACGCCGTTCAACTTCCCGGTGATGGTGCCGCTGTGGATGGCCCCGATGGCCATCGCCGCAGGCAATACGTTCATCCTCAAGCCCTCCGAGCGTGACCCGTCCGCCTCGATGCTGCTGGCCAAGCTGTGGAAGCAGGCAGGCCTGCCGGACGGCGTGTTCCAGGTCCTGCACGGCGACAAGGAAACCGTGGAGGGGCTCCTGACCCACCCGGACGTGGACGGCATCTCGTTCGTTGGATCCACCCCGATCGCCCAGTACGTCCACGAGACCGCCACCAAGCACGGCAAGCGTGTCCAGGCCCTGGGCGGGGCCAAGAACCACGCGATCATCATGCCCGACGCCGACCTGGACAACGCCGCGGACCACCTCGCCGCCGCCGCCTTCGGCTCCGCCGGCGAACGCTGCATGGCCATCTCCGTGGCCGTCGCCGTGGGTGACGCCGCGGACCTGCTGGTCAAGAAGGTCGAGGAGCGCGCCCTCGCCGTGAAGGTCAACAACGGCACAGCGCCCGACGCCGAAATGGGCCCCGTGATCACGCCCGCATCCAAGGAACGCATCGTAAAGATCGTCACCGAGGCCGAAGCCGCCGGTGCCGCGATGGTGGTGGACGGCCGCGACTTGGTGGTCCCCGGCCACGAGGAAGGGTTCTGGGTTGGCCCCACGGTCATCGACCACGTCAAGACCGAAATGACCGCCTACACCGAGGAAATCTTCGGACCGGTCCTCGTGGTGGTCCGCGTCGAGGACCTGGACGCAGGCATCGCCCTGATCAATGCCAACCCCTACGGCAACGGCACCGCCATCTTCACCTCCTCCGGCGCGAACGCCCGCAAGTTCCAGCGTTCGGTGACCGTGGGCATGATCGGCATCAACGTGCCGCTGCCCGTGCCGGTGGCCTACCACTCCTTCGGTGGCTGGAAGGCATCGCTGTTCGGCGACAAGCACATCTACGGCCCGGAAGGCGTCTCCTTCTACACCCGTGGCAAAGTAGTCACGTCCCGCTGGCCCGAGCCCACCCACGCCTCGGGTGCCTCGTACAACTTCCCCTCCAACTAAGGAAGCGTCAATGACTGAGAACAAATTGATCATCGGCACGGCGCCGGACTCCTGGGGCGTGTGGTTCGCCGATGACCCCCAGCAGACTCCTTGGGAGCGCTTCCTCGACGAAGTGGCCGAATCCGGATACAAATGGATCGAACTGGGTCCGTACGGCTACCTGCCGAACGATCCCACGCGGCTGGCCGAGGAGCTCAAGGCCCGCGATCTGAAGGTCACCGCAGGGACGGTCTTCACGGCATTCCACCGCGGCGCCAAGCAATACGACGAAGCCTGGGAGCCGGCCCGCAAGGTGGCCGAACTGACGGCAGCCATGGGCGGCGAGCACATTGTGGTCATTCCGGCCATGTGGCGCGATGACGTCACCGGTGAGGCGGTGGAAAGCGGCGAGCTTTCACAGGAACAGTGGGCGGACCTCTTCGCCGGCCACAACCGCATGGGCAAGGTCCTGCTGGAGGACTTCGGCCTGAAGCAGCAGTTCCACTCGCACGCCGATTCGCACGTTGGTGCGCAGCAGGACATCGAGACACTGCTGGCCGCGACGGACCCCGAATACCTGAATCTGTGCCTGGACACCGGCCACGCCGAGTACTGCGGAGCGTCCAGCCTGGAGCTCATCAAGAACTATCCGGACCGCATCGGCTACCTGCATCTGAAGCAGATCAACCCGGACGTCCTGAAAAAGGTCAACGAAGAAAACATGACCTGGGCAGCAGCCAACCTCGCCGGCGTTATGACCGAGCCCCCCAACGGCCTCCCCGACCTGCGCGCCGTCATCGAGGCAGTGGAAGGCCTGAACCGGCCGATCTTTGGCATCGTGGAACAGGACATGTACCCCGTGGACTTCGACGTGCCGATGCCCATCGCCAAGCGAACCCGCAACTACCTGCTCTCCTGCGGCTCCCGCACCACAGTCAGCTAGAAGCATCACCGTCAGCTAGCACCACGTACAGCTGGCCCCCGATACCTAAGGACAGAACAATGACTGACATTCTCCGCGTTGCCGTCATCGGCGCAGGCCGCATGGGTGCGGACCACATCAAGCGTCTCAGCACCCGCATCCACGGCGCCGAAGTGGCCGCCGTCGTCGACGTCGACCTCTCCCGTGCGCAGGCCGCCATCGAAGGCATCGACGGTGCCGTGGCGCTTGCCAGCGCCGACGAGGCGCTCAACAACGGCGACGTCAACGCCGTGCTGATTGCCACGCCGGGCTTCCTCCACGAGGAAATCCTGTACAAGGCGCTCGAAAAGGGCTTCCCGATCCTCTGCGAAAAGCCGCTCACCCCGGACGCCGAAAGTGCCTGGAAAGTTGTCCAGGCCGAAACGGCCCTGGGACACAAGCGCATCCAGGTGGGCTTCATGCGCCGCTTCGACGCCGAATACGCCGCGTTGGGCTCCGTCATCCGCGACGGCGAACTGGGTGAGCTGCTGATGCTCCACCACCAGCACCGGAACCCCACCACGCCGGCCGGTTTCACCAACGAGATGCTGATCAACGACTCCGTGGTCCACGAGTTCGACGCCATCCGCTTCTTCACCGGCGAGGAAATCACCTCCGTGCAGGTCCGGCTGGGCAAAGCCACCCGCAACGCCCCGAACGGCCAGCACGATCCGCAGCACGTCCTGCTCGAAACCGAATCCGGTGTCCTGGCAGACGTCGAGATCTACGTCAACGCCAAGTTCGGCTACGAAGTGGCCACCCAAGCCTCGTTCGAGGACGGCATCGTGAACATCGGCGGCGACAGCGGGCCGTACATCCGTACATCCGGCCGCTGGGGCGGTGCAGTCACGCCCGGCTTCGAGGAGCGCTTCGGCGCCGCATACGACGTCGAGGTCCAGGCCTGGGTGGACGCCGCCCGCCGCGGCGAAATCGGTGGCCCCACCGCCTGGGACGGCTACGCCACCGCAGCCTGCTGCGAGGCCGGCGTCGAGGCCCAGAAGTCGGGAGAAAAGGTCAAGGTCCAGCTGAACGCCAAGCCGGACCTCTACACCTAAGCCCCGCCCGCACTCAGTTAGATCACTGACTCATTCACAAAGGAGTGACCATGAAAATCGCCCTGGACCCCACCCCGTTCCACCACAGCCACAGCCTGCTGGAATTTCCGCGCGTGGCCGCCGATCTCGGTTACAAGTACCTGCAGCTGACTCCGCATGCGGACATGATCCCGTTCTACAACCACCCCAAAGCCGATGATGAGCTTGTGGCCCAGATGAACAAGGCCTGCAAGGATGCCGGCGTCGAAATCGCATCGGTGCTTCCCGTGCTGCGCTGGTCCGGCCCGGATGAGGATGCCCGCGAAGCAGCGGTCCGCTACTGGAAGCGTGCCATCCAGATTGCCGTGGACCTGGGCGTCAGCACCATGAACACCGAATTCAGCGGCCGCCCCGAAAAAGCCGAAGAATCCGAGCGCGCCTTCTACCGCTCCATGGAAGAGCTGCTGCCCATCATCGAGCGTGAAGGCCTGGATGTCCTGATCGACCCGCACCCGGACGACTTCGTCGAAGACGGCCTCGCCGCCATCCGCGTCATCCGCGGCATCAACTCGCCGAACATCGGCATGGTCTACGTGGCCTCGCACTCGTTCCACATGGGCAACAAGCCACTGGAGATCATGCGGGCCGCCGGGGACAGGCTCCGCCTGGTCCACGTCTCGGACACCATGGACCACCACGCCTCGCACGGCCTGCGCTACATCACCAACCCGCCCGGAAACGCCGTGCGCGTGCACCAGCACCTGAAGATCGGCGACGGCGACGTGAACTGGGACGAGTTCTTCGGCGGGCTCAAGGAAATCGGCTTCCTGGACAAGGACAACACCGTGATGGTGTCCAGTGTCTTCGCCGAAGACGACAACGCCGAGGACGTGTCCCGCTACCAGCTGGAGACGATGCGCAACTACGTCGCCCAGGCCAAGTAGTGGTGGGGAAGACGGACCAAAGCAACGGAACCATGACGAATCCCGGCACAGTCCAGTCCGACGCGCCCGGCAGCACCAAGCCGAACAACCCGGCCACGCCGGCCAACCCCACCAACCCCACCAAACCGGCCAACCCGAAGAAGTTCATGCGGAAGGTGGCGCTCTTCTCCACGTTCGGCGGACTCCTGTTCGGCTACGACACCGGCGTCATCAACGGCGCCTTGCCGTTTATGCAGCGTGACCTCGGACTGACGCCGCTCACCGAAGGGCTGGTCACGTCCACGCTCCTGTTCGGCGCTGCCTTCGGCGCCATCAGCGCAGGCCGGCTCTCGGACCGCTTCGGCCGGCGCAAGACCATCATGGGACTGGCCCTGATCTTCGTTGTGGCCACCATCGCCTGCACCCTCTCACCAAGCACTGAACTGCTCATCGCGGCGCGCACCCTGCTGGGCCTGGCCGTGGGCGGCGCCTCCGTAATTGTCCCCGTGTACCTCGCGGAAATGTCCCCGGCGGCCCAACGCGGCCGCATCGTCACGCAAAACGAGCTGATGATCGTCACCGGCCAGTTCCTGGCCTTCACCTTCAATGCGGTGCTCGGCAACGCCTTCCCCGAGGAAACGCACGTGTGGCGCTGGATGCTGGTCATCGCCACGCTCCCGGCAGTCATCCTGTGGTTCGGGATGCTGGTCCTGCCGGAGAGCCCCCGCTGGCTGGCGTCGGCCGGCCGCTTCGGGGCCGTCCTTGAGGTGCTGCGGTCCACCCGTGCCGCCGGCGACGTCTCGGAGGAGTTCGATGAGGTACGGCAGGCAGCCCGCGAGGACTACCAGGCCAGGATGGGCACGTTCAAGGACCTCACCGTTCCGTGGATCCGCAGGATCTTCGTGGTGGGCCTGGGCATGGCCATCATCAACCAGATCAGCGGCGTCAACGCCATCATGTACTACGGGACGTCCATCCTGTCCTCGTCCGGGTTCGGCGACCAGGGCGCCCTGATCGCCAACGTCCTCAACGGCGTCACGTCCGTGGCGGCTGTGATCGTCGGCATGTATCTGATGACGCGGGTGCCCCGCAAGCCCATGCTGATCGTGGGACTGTGCGGGACAGCCTCTTCCCTGACGGCCATCGCGCTCGTCTCCATGCTCCTGCCGGAGAGCACGTTGCGCGGCTACCTTGTGCTGCTGTTCATGGTGACGTTCCTGGCGTCCATGCAGGGCTGCATCGGCACCGTCACGTGGCTGACCATGTCCGAGATCTTCCCCATGCACGTCCGCGGCATCGCGATGGGCATCTGCGTCTTTGTGCTGTGGATGATCAACTTCCTGATCGGGTTCTTCTTCCCGCAAATGGTCTCCTGGATCGGGGTTTCGGCGACGTTCTTCATCTTCGTGGCACTGCAGCTGGGTGCCATTGTCTGGGTCAAGCGCGTCGTTCCGGAGACAAAGGACAAATCCCTGGAGGAGCTCGAGCACCTGTTCAAGCAGCGCTCAGGCGTGTCCGTCTAAGGGACGCAAAAACCAAGGTGACACGAGAACGCCCGACGCCGGCCCGGCGTCGGGCGTTTCTGCGTCCCCTTTTGGGGGACTTCTAGAGTGCGATCACCGCGCTCTCCAGCGAACTGCGGCGGGCCGCATCCAGCACCTCCAGCGTCCGGATTCCTTCCGCCGCCGGTACGGGTTCAGGGCCGTCGCCGCGGACCGCGCGGGCGAACTCGGTATAGAAGCCGGCATAGTTCCCCTGCGCCGAGGCAATGGCCTCGCGGCCGTACTTCGTGGACAGGGTGCCCCAGTTTTCGGCCGCGTCGATGCCCCACGTTGCCGGGTCCTCTACCGGACGGCGGCCCGACATCAGGGCGTCGGCCTGAACGTCGGCGCCGGAGGCGATGTAGCTGCCCCTGCTGCCGTAGGCCCGCAGCTCCCGGGTGGTGGAATGGTTGAGTTTGCTGGCGGACACCGTGGAGACGGTTCCCGACGCATGCGTCATGGTGACAACAAAGCCGCAGTCCGTCCGTTCGCCGAAACGGTCCGTCCAGTCCAGTGTCGCGTGCACGTGGCTCGCCGGTCCCAGCAGCCACAGCATCTGGTCAACCAGGTGGCTGCCCAGGTCCCGCAGGAGGCCGCCACTGGCACCAAGTTCAAGGCTGTCGGCGTTGTCCTGGTCCATGGTCGAATGCACCCGCCACGTCTCACCCAGTTCCCCTGAGGCCAGCACGTTGGCGAGCGTGAGGATATCCGCGTCGCGGCGCCGGTTGTGGTAGACGTTCAGGACAACGCCAGCCCGCGTGGCGGCCTCGGCGAGTTCCCGCGCAGCCTCCGCCGTGGGGGCAAAGGGCTTGTCGGCCACAACGTGCACGCCCGCTGCGATGGCTTCGATAACCAGGTCACGGCGGGTGTGCGGCGGCGTGGTCATGGTCACCGCGTCCACGCCGGCGTCGAGCAACTCGGCAAGGCTCCCATAAACAGGCAGCCCCGGGAAGTCCGCTTCTGCCTGAGCCCTTTTCGCTTCCGAACGGGCCACAATGCCCACCAGTTCCACTCCCTCGGCCGCCTCGATGAACGGGGCATGGAAGTACCTGCCGCCTGCTCCGTATCCGACGATGCCAATACGCATGTTTCGCTTCCTTCTGTCTTAGGGCCGGTCTCAGGGGACAGCAAGGGGGCGACGCATGTGCGCCGCCCCCTTGCTGTCTGTCACAGGCCTTTGCTGACTGGTTGGCTGACTAAGCCGTCAGGTTCAGCGAAGACCTGAGCGCAGCGTCAGCATCCCGCAGCACCTTGGCCGCCACCTGGAGGCCCTCGATCCGGCCCAAGGACGTGTCCTCGTGCTCGATGTTGACCAGCATCTCCGGGTCTACTTCGTGCAGGGCGCGGAGAAACTCCGTCCAGTAGGCGGTGTTATGCCCGCGGCCCAGGGCCACAAAGTCCCAGGCAGAGTTCTTGGGCCACTCGTTGGCCCACTCGTCGCCGCCGAGGTTGGTGCGGTTTTCCTCCGGCGCGAGCCGGCGGAAGCTGTTGTCCAGCACGCCGTAGAGCGCAGCGTTTTCGGTGTTGACGCGGACGTCTTTCGCCGCTGCCTGGAAGACGAGCGGCCCGAGTTCGCGCACCACGGCGACCGGATCCATCTGCTGCCAGAACAGGTGGGAGGCATCCAGTTCGACGCCGACATGCGTTGCCTTGGTCAGCTCGATCAGCTTGCGGACGTCGGCGGTGTTGAAGACGAGGTTCTGCGGGTGCAGTTCGAGGGCCACCTTGACGTCGTGGTCAGCCGCCAGGCGGTCGGTTTCCTTCCAGAATTCCGCAGCCACGCCCCATTGGTAGTCCAAGACGTCCAGTGCTGCGGAGTTCCAGGCGTTGACCACCCAGTTGACGGTGGTGGCTCCGGGCTCTCCGCCCGGCAGGCCGGACATGGTGACCACCCGGTCCTGGCCGAGGCGGCTGGCCAGCCGGATGGAGCGGCGGATATCCTCGGCGTGCTTCTCGCCGATCTCACGGTTGGGGTGCAGCGGGTTGCCGTTGCAGTTAAGGCCCGCGATGGAAACCCCGGTGCCCTCGAAGACCGCCAGGTAGTCATCGCGGGCGGCGTCGCTTTCCAGGATCTGGTCCATGGTGGGGACGTGCACCGCGGGGAGGAACCCGCCGGTGTTGATCTCGATGCCGGTGAGGCCGAGCTCGGCGATGACCTTCAGTGCTTCGGGAAGCGGCCGGTCGTGCAGGACCGCGTTGTACACGCCGAGCCTCATAGCGTGATCTTCTTTCCGTTGTTCAGGGCGGATTCGGCGACTGCGCCGAGCAGTTCCATGTTGCGCACGCCTTCGTCGAACGTGGCGCAGCGGGGGAGGGAGTCTTCTGCGCTGAGGCCTGCGACCTCTTCGAGGAAGGCGCGGGCCTGGTAGCCGAACGCGTCGTTCTGGCCGAAGCCGACTTCGGGTGCGTCCATGGCCAGGCCGCCGGCGATGTAGGGGTGGCCCGGGCCGAGGATGACCTGGCGGTACCCGTTCTCGTTGCCGGAGCCGTCGTTGAGGAACAGCTGGATTTCGGCGGGGCGGCGCTGGTCAAACTTGGCGGCACCGTTCTCGCAGAACACCTCGAACTGGAGGCTGTTGGCGTGGCCGGCTGCAACCCGCGAGACTTCAAAGCTGCCGGCGCCCGTGCCGAACTCGGCATTAAATGCTGCGTAGTCGTCGTTCTCGACGGCTTCGAAGGTATCGCTGACGGCAACGTGGTCGTGGCCCATCACGGCCGCGAGCGGCAGGGGCCGCTTGTCGATCACGGTGCTGAGGCTGCCGCCCGTGACCGACTTGATGTCGCCGCAGAGGAACTCGGAGATGTACGTCAGGTGGCTTCCCACGTCGGCCAGCGCACCGGATCCGGGGCCGCCCTTGTAGCGCCAGCTCATGGGAGCGGCGGGGCTGAAGCCGTAGTCGGTCCAGTAGCGGCCGCTGAAGTGCAGGACGTTGCCGAGCACGCCGTTGCGGATCAGGTCCCGGATGTACGCGATGCCGGGGGTACGGCGGAAGGTGAAGCCAATGCGGGCGATCGTGCCGCCGGCCTCAGCCACGCGGGCTACCTCGGCCATGGCGCGTGCGTCTGCCAGGGAGTCGCTCAGCGGCTTCTCGCACAAAACGTGCTTGCCGGCAGCGAGCAGGCCTTCCACGACTTCGCGGTGGAGCGAGTTGGCGATGACCACGCTGACGACGTCGATGTCATCGGCTTCGGCGATTGCCTGCCAGGACGTGTCGTTGCGCTCGTATCCGAAACGGCGGGCGGCCAATGAACCGAATTCGGCGTTGACATCGCCGATCGAGACCAGGCGCACCGGGGGAAGTACCGGGCTGTAGAGGGCAGACGCGGTGCGGTATGCAGCAGCGTGGGCCTTGCCGGCCATGCCTGCACCGATGACGGCGACGCCTAGGCTTTCAGCCATTGATTTCTCCTTTGAAATTCAGCCGTGGCGGGAAGCTCCAACGGCATTTTGTAGCGCTACAATTTAGTGCGTTGGAACTGAGCGTATCCATGTATGTATGTCCTGTCAATCACCTGCGGATATCCTCAAGGGCAGACACGAAAGGCACCCCGAATGACGTTGCACAGCCCCAAGACCCGACGCCCGACGATCTATGACGTGGCGAAGCAGGCGGGCGTCTCGCCGTCGTTGGTTTCACTCGTACTGCAGAATCCGGCGCGGGTGAGCGACAAGCGCCGGGAAGCTGTCCAGGCGGCAATTTTGGACCTCGGATACCGTCCCAGCCGTGCCGCCACCACGCTCGCCAGCAGCCGGACGAAGAGCATCGGGCTGGTGATCGACGACTACCGGAACCTGTGGTTCGTCGATCTGCTGCGGGGGATGGAATCTGCGCTGACCGAACATGGCTACCAGGTGATGCTGGCTGATTCCCGCCCCGGGGAGAACCGCATCCAGGAAGCTGCCGACGGTTTGCTTGCCATGCACGTTGACGGACTGGTGATAGCGGCCGAGCCAAGCGCGTCAATGCTGGCCGGGGCGGGGGTTCCGACGGTAGTGGCGGGGTGGCGCGCTGGCGTGCCGGCCGGCGCGGACCTGATCACCAACGACGACGACGGCGGCGGCGGTATGGCGGCCAGCCACCTTCTGGGGCTCGGCCACACCCGGATAGGCCACCTTTCCGGCTCCGGCGGTGCCGCAGCACACCGGCGCGCCGGCTTCCAAGCCCGGCTCCAGGAGTCCGGCGTCGAACCCCGGATTGTGGGGGAGCAGGGCGGCACGTCCGAGGAAGATGGCTACGCCTCGACGTGCTGGCTGCTGGACCACTTTCCGGACACCACCGCCATCTTCGCCGCCAACGACACCATGGCGTTGGGTGCCTTGGGCGCCATCAAGGCGCGCGGGCTTGCGGTCCCGGCGGACATCTCGGTGATCGGCTACGACAATTCAACCCTGGCCAAGTCGCGGTATCTGGAGCTGACCTCGGTGGACAACCGAAGTGACGTGGTGGGCGTGGATGTGGCAAAGGCGCTGCTGGCGCGCATTCACGACTCCTCGGTTGGCCCGCAACGCAGGCTGATCGAGCCCGCCCTGATTGTCCGCGGAACCACGGCGCGACCGGCACTTTAGGCGGCCACAGCAAGCTCCCCACGTCAAAACATCCTAATGTCAGGACAAACTATTGACATTCGTGAGTTGAATCACCATGATCGAGGTAGACAGTGCTCCGGCGGTTGCAGAGTGGCAGCCCGGAACCTGAGATCAAAGGAGATTAACGTGGCTAATTTTTCTTGGCGCAAGGCGGCTCTCGTTGCGGCAGTTGTGCCGATGATGGCGCTGAGCGCCTGCTCAAGCACCGGCGGCAAGCCCGCCGATACCGGCAATGCCGGCGGCGGACAGGTCGCCACAACGGATCGGATCAAGATTGCCTTGATCGCCCATGCCCCCGCCGGTGACACATTCTGGGACACCGTCCGCAAAGGCGCCGAGGAGGCTGCGGCGAAGGACAACGTCGAGCTGCTGTACACCTCCGATCCCGAAGCCGGCAGGCAGGCCCAGCTGATCGAGCAGGCCGTGGATCAGAAGGTGGACGGCATCGCCGTGACCCTGGCCACGCCTGAGGCTTTGAAGGGTGCGCTGAAGAAGGCCGCTGATGCGGGCATTCCGATTGTCAGCTTCAACGCCGGCGAATCGGCCTCCGCGCAGCTCGGAGCGTTCACCCACTTCGGTTCCAACGAGCAGCTCGCTGGCCAGGCCGTAGGCACAAGGCTCGCAGAGGGTGGATACAAGCACCCGGTCTGTGTGATCCAGGCGCAGGGACACGTGGGCCTCGAAGCCCGCTGTGCCGGTGTGAAGGCCAAGGTGCCCGGGACGGAAATTTTGTACGTCAACGGCGCCGACATGACGTCCGTTGAATCAACGGCAACCGCCAAGCTGCAGGCCTCAAAAGACGCTGACGTGATCATCGGCCTCGGTGCCCCGATCACGCTGACCCTCCTGAAGTCCGTTTCCACCGCCGGCAGCGCCGCCAAGGTTGCCAGCTTCGACCTGAACAAGGAACTGGCCCAAAAGGTCTCCGACGGCAGCGTGCTGTTCACCGTTGACCAGCAGCCGTGGCTGCAGGGCTACAGCGCCGTGGATGCGCTGTGGCAGAACAAGCGCGGCGGATTCAAGATCGGCGGCGGCCAGTCGGTCCTGACCGGCCCGGCAATCATCGACAAGTCCAACGCGGCCGAAGTCCTGAAGTTCGCCGAACAGGGTATCCGCTAAACAGCCCGCTGGCCGGGCCGGCCAACGCCGGCCCGGCAGCAAGGAGAATCATCATGACCATGACCCAGCCCAAGCTCAAATTACCGGCGATTGATGAACGCGTCGCCAAGCGCAGCCCGTTGCAGAAGCTCCTCAGCCGGCCCGAGGTCGGTGCCCTCGTGGGCGCAATCGTCCTTTTCGTCTTCTTCGCGTTTGTTTCCCCGACGTTTACCCAGCCCAACGCCCTGGCCACCATCCTGTATGGCAGCTCCACGATCGGGATCATGGCAGTGGGGGTGTCCCTGCTGATGATCGGCGGGGAGTTCGACCTTTCCACCGGTGTCGCCGTGATCTCGTCGGCGCTGACAGCGTCGATGTTCAGCTGGTACTTCAGCACAAATGTCTGGGTCGGCGTTGTCCTGGCGCTGCTGGTCTCCTTGGCCATCGGCTTCATCAACGGCTGGATCCTGATGAAGACCAAGCTGCCCAGCTTCATCGTCACCCTGGCCACCTTCCTGATGCTGACCGGCCTGAACCTTGGCCTGACCCGCTTGATCGGCGGCTCCGTGTCATCGCCGTCCATTTCTGTCATGGACGGCTTCGACTCCGCCCGCGCAGTGTTTGCCTCCTCCGTCACCATCGGCGGCATCGACGTCAAAATCACGGTCTTCATCTGGATCGCCCTCGTCGCCGTGGCCACCTGGGTGCTCATGCGGACCCGTGTGGGCAACTGGATCTTCGCCGTCGGCGGGGACGAGAACGCTGCCCGCGCCGTAGGCGTCCCGGTCAAGGGCACCAAAATCGGACTCTTTATGGGAGTGGGTTTCTGCGGCTGGATCCTGGGCATGCACAACCTCTTCGCCTTCGATACCGTGCAGTCCGGTGAAGGCGTGGGCAATGAGTTCCTCTACATCATCGCCGCGGTCATCGGCGGCTGCCTCCTCACCGGCGGCTACGGCTCGGCCATCGGTGGCGCGATCGGCGCGTTCATCTTCGGCATGGCCAACAAGGGCATCGTCTACGCGCAGTGGAACCCGGACTGGTTCAAGTTCTTCCTGGGCCTGATGCTGCTGCTGGCCACGATCGTCAACCTCATCGTCAAACGCCGCGCGGAACTCAAGTAAGGGGCCGGAGAAATGAATGCCAACGAAATCGACCAGCAAACGCTGCTCCAGAACGAAAAAGATCCCCTCACCCACACGCCCGTGCACCTGCTCTCCCTCGAGGGAGTAGGCAAGCATTACGGCAACATCATCGCCTTGTCCGACGTGACGATGGCCGTGGACAACGGCCGCGTCACCTGCGTGCTGGGCGACAACGGTGCCGGTAAGTCCACGCTGATCAAGATCATCGCCGGCCTGCACCAGCACGACGCCGGAGTCCTGAACATCATGGGCGAGGAACGGAAGTTCACCTCGCCCCGCGACGCCCTCGACGCCGGCATCGCCACGGTCTACCAGGACCTCGCGGTTGTCCCGCTGATGCCGATCTGGCGGAACTTCTTCCTCGGTTCCGAGCTGACCAGCGGCTTTGGCCCGTTCAAGAGCCTGGACGTCGAGAAGATGAAAGCCATCACGCTCAAGGAACTCGCCGAGATGGGCATCGACCTGCGCGATGTGGAGCAGCCCATCGGACAGCTCTCCGGCGGTGAACGCCAGTGTGTGGCGATCGCCCGGGCCGTGTACTTCGGCGCCAAGGTCCTGATCCTGGACGAGCCGACGGCGGCCCTCGGCGTCAAGCAGTCCGGCGTGGTGCTGCGCTACATCCTGCAGGCCCGCGACCGCGGCCTCGGGGTCATCTTCATCACCCACAACCCGCACCACGCCTTCCCCGTCGGGGACCGGTTCCTGCTGCTCAAGCGCGGCAAGTCGATCGGTTACTACGACAAGAAGGACATCTCCCTCGACGAGCTCACCGCCCAGATGGCCGGCGGCGCCGAACTCGCCGAACTGGCGCACGAGCTCGAACAGCTCGGCGGCCACAGCGAAGCCCTCAAGGAAGTCAAAGCCGAAGTGGCCGACGTCGCTGACGCCGTCCAGGCAGGCGCCCCAAGACACGCCTAGCCGCGCCGGCCCGAAGGGGCCCTCCGGCGGACTGCCGGCGGGCCCCAGCCTTGCCATGGGGCAGCCATCAAAACGACGTGCAGAATCACGATGGACAGGACAGGACCAACATGCCGATCCGGGTAGGCGTCATCGGCGCCGGAATCATGGGCGCCGACCACATCAGGAACCTCTCCACCACTATCGGCGGCGCGGAAGTCACCTTTGTGGCAGACCTCGACGCCGGCCGTGCCGCGGCCGCTGCACCTCCGGCCGCCCGCATCACCACCGATCCCTCCGAGCTGATCAACTCCAAGGAGGTGGACGCCGTCGTGGTTGCCTCCCACGACTCCACCCACGCCGGGCTGGTGCTTGAGTGCTTCGAGGCGATGACCCCGGTGTTGTGCGAAAAGCCGCTGGCACCCACACTCCTGGAAAGCCTCGAGGTGGTAGCGGCGGACGCCGACATTGTGGCCGCCACCGGCGCATCCCTGCTCTCACTTGGCTTTATGCGGCGCTTCGACCCCGGCTACGTGGCCCTGCGCCAATCCGTGCAGGACCGGAGCCAAGGTGAGCCCCTGATGGTCCACTGCACCAGCCGCAACGCAGCTGCGGGCCCCGGCACCACCTCGGAATCGGCCATCACGAACTCGGCCATCCATGAGCTGGACATCATCCCTTGGTTGCTGGACTCGCGCATCGTGGAGGTGTCATGGCAGGCCGGGCGGAGCTCACGCCATGCCGACGGCGGCCTGCAGGACCCGGCCTTTATGATGCTCCGCACCGCCGACGGGACGGTGACCACGCTGGAGCTGTTCCTGAACGCCCAGTACGGCTACACCACGCGCTGCGAGGTTGTCTCGGAACGTGGCACCACCGGCCTGAATGATTCCGCACTGCTGGGCGTCCAGCAGGCGGGCCTCAGCCAGACGGCAATACCCGCAGACTGGCGCCCCCGCTTCGCCGACGCGTACCGGCTCCAGCTGCAGGCCTGGATCTCAGCATTGGCCCAGGGGGAACAACCACCCTTGGCCGGGGCGCAGGACGGCCTGAACGCCTCGCTCGTGGCCCAGGCCATGATCCAGTCCCTGCACAGCGACGGCGCCTACACGAAAGTGAGCTACTCGTGAGCTTTTCCGCCCTGCCGGTTTCGCGCGTGCCCGGTCCGCGGGATGCCCCGGTGCTGCGCTGGGGGATCATGGGACCGGGCTGGATCGCCCAACGCTTCACCGAATCCGTCCAGGCGCATACGGACCAGGTGATCGCCGCCGTCGGGTCCCGTTCGCTGAGCCGGTCCAAGGCATTCGCGGACGCTTTCGACGTGCCCGCGGCCTACGGCAGCTACGAGGAGCTGGCAGCCGCCCCGGACATCGACATCGTCTACGTCTGCACGCCACACAACTTCCACCACCAGGCCGCGGTGCTCGCCCTCGACGCCGGCAAACACGTTCTGGTCGAGAAGCCGATCGGCCTCAACGCGGCGCAGGCCCGGGACATCGCCAAACGGGCTGAAGCCGCCGGGGTGTTCGCCGCCGAGGCCATGTGGAGTTTCTTCCTGCCCAAGTTCGACGTGATCCGGCAGATCCTCGACGCCGGGACCCTGGGCACCGTGACCACGGTTTTTGCCGAGTACGGCGAACACTTCGAACGCGGCCACAGGATCTTCGATCCCTGGCTGGCCGGCGGCCCGCTGCTGGACCTCGGCACGTACCCGCTGGCCCTGGTCACCGAGGTCCTGGGCCCGCCGGAAGAGCTGCACGCCATCGGCCAGCCCCACGAGTCCGGGGTCAACGCCCAGCTGTCCGCCATCATGCGGTTCGCCGGCGGCGCGCAGGCCGTGGTGAACACCCACCTGCATAACTTCACGCCCACTGCGGCCACGATCGTCGGTTCGAAGGCCACGCTGACCATCGACGGTCCCTTCAACATGCCCGGCGGCTTCGAGGTCCGCTTCCCGGACGGGGCCCGGGTGCGCCATGAGGAACCGCCCGGCGGCCACTTCGAGGGACTGCACTACGAAGCGGCGGCCGTGGCCCGTGCCGTGGCCGCCGGGCAGACACAGGCCGGCCAGCGGACGCTGGCAGCATCCATCCGCACCTTGGACGTGGCCGACGAGATCCGCCGCCAGCTGGGAGTCGTGTTCCCGGGCGAATCTGCGCTCCCCGACGAGGACGCGGCACGGCTCTGATTCATTTTTTGTTTGACAATCGAAAGGACGGGCCAATGGCCTACATCGAACAGCACTCCGCAGGACTCTCCGCACCCGTGAAGGTCGGGCTCATCGGCTCCGGCTGGATGGGGGCGTTCCACGCCGAAAGCATCGCCCGCCGCGTCCCCGGCGCCATCCTGGCGGCCATCGCCGACCCCAACGTGGAATCCGCGCAGGCCCTGGCCCAATCGCTGGGCACCGCAAAGGTCACTGCCGACGCCGCGGACATCCTGGCCGATCCCGAGATCGACGCCGTGGTCATCGCGAGCCCGGCCCGCTTCCACTCCGCCCTGATCACCCAGGCCGCCGCCGCGGGCAAGCACGTCTTCTGCGAGAAGCCCGCGGGCCAGGGCCTGGAAGAGCTCGACGCCGCGCTGGCCGCCGTCGAAAAAGCCGGGGTGCATTTCCAGATCGGCTTCAACCGGCGCTACGCGGATGACTTCCAGGCCGCCAAGAAAGACCTTGCGGCCGGCATCGCCGGCCAGCCGCAGCTCCTGCGCTCACTGACCCGCGATCCCGGCAACGGCAGCATCCCAAACGCGGCCAGGGTCCCCGCGTGGACGGTCTTCCTGGAAACCCTGATTCACGACTTCGACACCCTGAACTGGTTCAACGAAGGCGCCGAGCCGGTGGAGGTCTATGCCGTGGCCGACGCCCTCGTGGAACCGGAGCTGCGCGATCAGGGCTTCCTGGACACCGCGGTGGTGACCATCCGCTACAGCAACGGCGCCATCGCCGTGGCGGAAGCAAACTTCAGTGCCCTCTATGGCTACGACATCCGCGGCGAGGTCTTCGGTTCCAAGGGCATGGTCCAGGCCGGCCGGGCCACTGAGACGGCGGCCCGGCGCTACACGGCGGACGGATTGTCCGCGGATACGCCGCGCCTCAACGTGGAACTCTTCCGGCAGGCCTACACGGACGAACTCGCCGATTTCGCCGCCACGGTTCGTGCGCAGCGGGACGGAACACCGCCGCCGTCGGGCGCTTTCACCCTCACCCCCGGCGCCGCAGACGCCCGCCGCGCGCTGGCCATGGCGCTGGCGTGCATCGAATCGGTCAAGCAGGGCGGTCCGGTGGCTGTGGCTGCTGCCCCGGTGGCGCTTCGTGACGACGCCCGGGCGGGCGTCTGATGCGGCTGGCCGTCTGCGCGGAAATGGTCTTCACGGACCTGCCGTTTGTGGAACGGGTGCAGCGGATCCACGACGCCGGATTCGACGTCGAGATGTGGGACTCCAGGGGCAAGGACCTGGCCGCGCTCAAGGCCACCGGCGCGGTGTTCTCCTCCATGACCGGGTACACCTCCGGAAGCCTGGTGGACCCCGACACGGCCGACGACGTGGTGCGGACGGCCGAGTCGCTGATTCCCACGGCACTGGAGCTCGGCGTCAGCCGCATGGTGGTGCACTCCGCGGAGCTCATCGATGGCCAGGCGGCCCGCCCCCTCTACCGGTCCACCGGCCGCATGTGGAGCACCGGGGCGCGGACCCTGGAACGACTCGGCAACTTGGGGGAGAAGTACGGCGTGACGTTCTGCCTGGAGAACCTCAACACGATCCTGGACCACCCCGGCATCCCGCTCGCCCGCGCCAAGGACACCCTGGCGCTCGTGGAAGCAGCCGGGCACCCCAACGTGAAGCTCATGCTGGACCTGTACCACGCACAACTGGGCGAGGGGAACCTCATCGAGCTTGTGCGGACCGCCCTGCCGCACATCGGCGAAGTCCAGGTTGCCGACGTACCGGGCCGCTGCGAACCCGGAACCGGGGAGATCAATTACCGGGCCGTGGCCAGGGCGCTCGCGGAAGCAGGCTACGAGGGGACTGTGGGTATGGAAGCCTGGGCCAGCGGTGACGACGAGGAAGCCCTAGCGGCCTTCCGGGCGGCGTTCACCGTGCAGGACGCCACGGTGCAGGACGCCAGCGTCCGGATCGCCTCGGCATAGGCGTGCCGTTCAGGTGTGGCGTGCCGTTCAGGGGTGAGGGGCGGCGGTGCTGCCCCTCACTTCCAGCGTCGGCACCAACAGTTCGTCTGGGGGCAGCGTACTGCCTGGCTCCAGCCGTGCGATCAGGAGTTCGGCCGCCCGTTGCCCGGCGGCGAAACTGGCCGTGTCCACGGAAGTCAGGCTGATCCGGCGCAACCGCGCCAGCGGGGTGTTGTCGTAGCCGGCCACCGAAAGATCGGCAGGCACGGCGAGCCCGCATTCCTCGGCAGCCGAGAGGACCCCCAGCGCCGCCATGTCGTTGACAGCGAATACCGCTGTGGGCCGGTCGCCACCTGACAGCAGCTCGAGTGCGGCACGGTGGCCGCCCTCTTCGCTCAGGTCTCCCGGCACGGTCCGGATGAACTCCGCCAGGCCGGCGGCCCTCATCTCAGCCTCATACCCCCGACGGCGGGCAATCCCGACTGCGGTGGCCGGTGCCCCCACATGGGCGATGCGGCGGTGCCCCAGCGCAATCAGATGGGCCACCGCGAGGCGCGCCCCGGCGTCGTCGTTGTTGGTCACGACGGTGACGTTGGCACCCGGGCCGGTGGGCGCTCCCAGCGCGATGGTTGGCACCTGCAAGGCTGCTGCCGTCAGGCCGGGGCTCTCCGGCATGGTCCCCACGAGCACCAGGGCCTCGATGTTCATCTCCAGCAGCTTCTTCAGCAGGGATTCGCCGCTGCGGCTGTCCAGGCGGAAGTCGCCCATCAGCATCTGCAGGCCGCGCTCGTTGAGGGTGCTGTTGAGCCCTTCCACCGCGCTGACGAACCAGGGGTTCCGCATGTCGTTGAGTACCACGCCCACGGTGCGGCTCCGTGATTCGCCGAGGGCCCGGGCGGCCGCGTTCGGCCGGTAGCCGAGTTCCAGGACAGCATGCTCGACGGCGGTGCGCTTGGCCGCGCTGACGTAGCCCGTGCCACGCAGCACGAGGGACACCACCGACTTGGACACACCCGCGGCGGCGGCCACGTCCAGGATGGTGGCCGCGCGTTTCCGTTCGGGGGCAGTCACAGTGTCCTCCAGTTTGTTAATACAAAGTCTTGACTCCGTATGCGGATTCACCTACTCTAGCAAGACAATGATGGAACGTTCCAACATTGTTTGTCTGCCCGGATTCCGGGACCGCTACTGCATGCGAGGGAACTATGAAGGACGTCATTCTCGGTCTGGTCGGAGTGGGGCGCATCGGCGTGATGCACGCGAACAATATCGCCGCGCTCAACGGAGTTCTCAACCCGGAGGGCGTCAACGTCAGGCTCCTGCTCACCGACGTCGCCGAGGACCACGCCAAGGGCATTGCTGCCGGCCTCGGTGCCGGCTTCCTGCCCTCGGTGGAGGACCTCATCGCCGCCGGCGTGGACGGACTCGTCATCGCCACCGGAACCGGCACCCACCCCGACCTGATCAAGGCCGGCGTGGACGCCGGAATCCCTGTCTTCTGCGAAAAACCCGTGGCCATGAACGTGGCTGACGCCCTGCCCGTGCTGGACTACATCCGCGACAACAACGGCGTGGTGCAGATCGGCCACCAGCGCCGCTTTGACCACGGCTACCTCGAAGCCAAGCGTGCCTATCAGGCGGGCGAGCTGGGCTGGATCCACTCCCTGCGCGCGGTCACCTGCGACATGGCGCCGCCGCCCGTGGAGTTCCTCGCCAGTTCCGGCGGCCTGTTCCGCGACTGCTCCGTCCACGACTTCGACATCCTCCGCTGGCTGACCGGCCGCGAGATCGTGGAGGTCTACGCCAAGGGCTCCAACAACGGCGACCCGGCCATCGGCGCCGTGGGGGACGTGGATACGGCGCTGGCACTGATCACGTTCGACGACGGTACGGTCGGTACAGTGTCAGCCACCCGCTACAACGGGGCCGGCCACGACGTCCGCCTGGAAATCCAGGGTTCCAGCCGTTCGCTGATGGTTGGGCTCGATGAGCAAACGGCCATGGTGTCGGCCGAAGCCGGGATCGATTTCCCCGCCGGTGAGCCCCACCGGACCTTCGCAGAGCGCTTCGACCAGGCCTACCGGTCAGAAATGGCCGCGTTTGTGGAGCTGATCCTGGGCCGCCGGGAGAATCCCTGCACCCCGGAGGACGCCGTGGCCGCCTCCCGCGTGGCGGACGCCGCCCAGGAATCACTGGCAACGGGCGTCCCGGTCAGGGTGGCCATCAGCGTAGCCAGGTGAGCGTACCGCTGCCATGAAAAATGCCCCTCCGGAATCCGTTCCGGAGGGGCATTTTTCTTGATCTCTACGCGCCGAACGGCAGCCGGGGATCGATGTCCTGGCCGTCCCAGCTTTGCCGGACCCAGCCGTGGTGCGGGTCGTCGCTGATGAGCCATTCACGGACGGGACCGGGGCCGGCCATCACGTTGAGGTAGTACAGGTCGTAGCCCGGGGCCGCCATGGCGGGGCCGTGCCAACCGTAGGGGACCAGCACAACGTCGCCCGTGCGGACCTCGGCCGCCACGTCGATGGGACGCTCATCCGAGGCGTAGACGCGCTGGTAGCCGATGGCGTCGGCGTCGGCGGGTGCCCCGGAACCGGCGGCCACCTGCGTCTCGAAGTAATAGATCTCCTCGAGGTTCGTTTCGCCGTCCTTTTCCTCATCGTGCTTGTGCGGCGGGTAGGAGGACCAGTTTCCGGCGGGGGTGAGGACTTCGCACACGATGAAACGGTCAGCTTCGAGGGCCGCAGGCGTGCCGAAGTTGTGGACCTGGCGTGAGCAGTTGCCTGCCCCACGCAGTTCCACGGGTGTCTCCGCCGCCGTGACCAGGCGCGTGGGGTAGGAGGCCTTGGCCGGAGCCGTGGCGACCGCCACCCGACCGCCGTCGGACGAGCTGATGGTGACGGTCCGGCCCGTGCCCGAGTACAGCACGTCGCTGGGGCCGTGGAACACGGACGCCCGGCCCGCCAGGACATAGTCTTCACCGTCCACAGAGACGGTGAAGGAGCCGTTGAGCGGGACTACAATGCGTTCCTCGTCCGCTGCGGGGAGCACGACGGCGGCACCTGCAGTTAAGGTGGCCACCTTCAGGCCCGTATGGGCCCAGCCGTCCACGGTCCGGGTTGAATCGGAGGTTCCGAGCGAAATGTCCCAACCGCCGTCGGCGGCGCTGCCCAGGGGGTAGACCCAGTTAGTCATAGATGTTCCTTGCGCTATCGCTGTACGAGTGTCATTTCAAAGCTGTATGAATCCGCCCGGTACACGTGGTGTCCGGTTTCCACCCGGCGGCCGGCGTCGTCCGTTGCGGTGCGCTCCATGGTGACCAGGGCGGAATTGACCTCGGCCTCCAGCAGGCGGGCCTGGTAGTCGTTGGCGATCATCGCGCCGATCCGTTGCGAGGCCAGGCGGAAGTTCACACCGCCGCGGCGGAGAATGGCGTAAAGCCCCTCAGCGGCCAGCATGGCTTCGTCCATGGTGGCGATGTCGTCCCGGACCCAGTTCTCCATCAGGGCCAGGGGCTTGCCGCCCACTTTGCGCAGGCGGGTGAAGTGGTACACCTTGGAGCCGGCTGGCAGTTCGAGGGTGGCGAGCGTCGCAGCGTCGGCCTCCATGTGGGAGAAGGTCAGCACCTGGGTGGTGGGCTTCTTGCCGTTGTTGGAGAGGTCATCAAACAGGCTGGAGAGCTCCAGGGGGCGGCGGACCTGGCTGGAGACCACCTGGGTGCCCACGCCGCGCTTGCGGACCAGCAGCCCCGAGCGGACCAGCTCGTCCATGGCTTTGCGCATGGTGGGCCGGGAGAGGTTCAGCTGGGCCGCGAGATCGATTTCGTTTTCCAGCCGGCTGCCGGGTTCCAGGATTCCGCTGTGGATGGCGGCCTCGATGCCCTGTACCACCTGGTGGTACAGGGGTACGGGCGAGGAGCGGTCGATGATGAGACCAAGTTGATTCGCCACTGGATATTCCTCGTTCCATGCCGGAAGCTGGTGCCCGCCCGAGGCCCGGGAGGGAATCCATGTCCTACTATGTTCGCTTGATAGGACATACTGCCTTTGTTGATAATATCAGCCGAACTTTGGCGGTCAAGGCTACGGCCCGCTTTGGCATGGAAATGACCTGAGAGGCCGCTTTAGCGGGCGGTGAAGCTGGCGGGGGTCCCGGTCCGTACGGCGGCTTCTGTAATGTGGATGGCACCCGGAGTACGGGGCAAGACTAAAGGTGGGAAGCACGATGGGCCGCAGGACACTTGTTGACGACCTTGTCGACGGCCTGCTCGAAGACATCCTGGACGGCAAACTGCAGCCCCATGTAGCCTTACCGCCCGAAGCCGACATCGCCAAAGCCTACGACGTCAGCCGCCTCACGGTGCGCGAGGCACTCAAGGCCCTGCGGGCACAGAACATCCTCTACGTTAAAGCCGGCCGCGGGACCTTCGTCAACCCGACCGACAACTGGACCGGCCTGGACGCGATCTTCAAGGCCGCTTCGCACGACAATGGGGCGGAGCAGGTCGCAGTGGGGTTGATCGAGATGCGGCGCATGGTGGAAACCGGGGCGGCTGCGCTCGCGGCCAAACGCCATACACCCGAGCATGCGCAGCAGATGCGCGAGTGCATTGCGGACATGCAGCGCTTCCATGATTCCGGCGACCTCGATGGCTTCGTGGCGGCAGACATCGCCTTCCACGACGCAGTGTTGAAGGCTTCCGGCAATCCATTTGTCCGGGCGCTGTTCGCGCAGCTGGGTCAGCTCCTTTACGTAAAACGGCGTGAAACGTCCGCCGTCGAAGAGATCCAACTGCACGCCATTGAGTACCACCAAAAGGTCATGGAAAGCATCCTCAGCGGCGAGGCCGAGCTGGCCCGCCGCACCATGGACGAGCATATGGACCAGACATACCGGGACTACGAACGCTACGTGCACCACGCAGCATCCTGACGTTGCAGCCCGCACCAAGCAGGTCTTGACGTAATCCGCATCACTAATCTATGCTTTTTCTCAGTTGTTCGATCAGATGTCTGACATCTGACTCAATCGCATTGATCCCGTTCCCCTTTTGGACTGGGCCTCCCAAGATATCCGCACGGATTCCCGCCACCACGGCCGGTGCCGGACTCCGTTAGACAGAAGGTCGAAGATGACTTCACTCTCCTTAAAATCCGCAGGGCTCGGCGAGCTTGGCGAGCGCACGCTCCGCAAGGTCCGCCGCCGGGTTATGCCACTGATCGTCCTGCTCTATTTCGTTGCCTACCTTGACCGCAACAACGTGGGCTTCGCCAAGCTCACCATGAGCGAGGACATCGGCCTGAATGCCGCAGCTTACGGGCTCGGCGCCGGCATCTTCTTCCTCGGCTATGCGCTCCTCGAGGTGCCAAGCAACGCTGGCATGTACCGGTTCGGCGCACGCAAGTGGCTGGCCCGGATCCTTATTACGTGGGGCATCTTCGCCACGGCCATGTGCCTGGTGAACGGTGAAACCACCTACTACATCATCCGTTTCCTGTTGGGGGCGGCAGAGGCTGGATTCTTCCCGGCCATCCTTTTCTACCTGACGCTGTGGTTCCCCGCCGCTCAGCGCGTCACGGTACTGGGCATCTTCATCCTCGCCCAGCCCATCTCCAACGCCCTCGGCGCCCCGGTCTCCGGACTGCTGCTCCAGATGGACGGCGTCATGGGCCTGCAGGGCTGGCAGTGGCTGTACATCATCGAAGGTATCCCGGCCATCATCCTGGGCTTGCTTACCCCCATCCTCATGACCGACCGCCCGCGGGATGCCAAGTGGCTCAACCCGGACGAGCGCGAATGGCTTGCCACCACCATGGACAAGGAGTTGGCCGTCAAGTCCAGTTCCGGCAGCCACAACTTCCTATCCGGCCTCAAGGACAAGCGCACCCTGACCTACTCGGCCCTGTACTTCGGCCTGGTCTGCGGCATCTACGGACTGGGTCTCTGGATGCCCACCATCGTCGCCGCCTTGGGCAAGTTCTCCACCGCCCAGGTCGGGTTCATCGTCCTCATTCCCTACTCCGTGGCTGCAGTCTTTGTGTACTTCTGGAGCAGGCGTGCGGACAAAACCGGAAAGCGGGCCTGGCACAGTGCGGTCAGCATGGTCCTTGCCGGCATGGGCCTCCTTGCTGCAGGCTACATGCTCCCGGTCAACCCCATACTGGCCCTCATTGCCCTGACCGCCGCGGCCATGGGTATCTACGGCGCCATCGCGCCGTTCCTGTCCATGCCGTCCGCGGCGCTCACCGGGGCAGCTGCTGCTTCCGGCCTTGCCCTGATCAACTCACTGGGTAACCTCGGCGGTTTTGTGGCCCCGTACGCTGTCGGCCTGCTGAACGACGCCACGGGCAACAACCAGAGCGGCCTGCTGTTCCTGTCCTTCTGCCTCTGCGTCACGGCGGTTGCCACCTACCTTTACGCACGCAAGCGCCCCGAAGGCGATGCCGCGCTGGATCCCGCAGTTGCCGCGACTGCCGCTGTGGCCCCTGATTCCGCGCACCCCGCCAAAATCTCCTGATCTCGAAACCCCTGAAGGAAAACCTCATGACTACCAGCAACTTCCCTTCCGAACGCACCGTTGTCCTGACCGGCGCCGCGTCGGCCCGCGGCATCGGCCGCGCCGCCGCTGACCGGATGGCCAGCGAGGGATGGTCAATCGCCATCCTCGACATCAATGCGGAGGACGCCAAGGCCGCCGCCGCGGAGATCGGCTCCAACCGTGCCGTCAAGGCCATTGGCGTTGGAGCCGACGTGTCCGACGAGGCGTCCGTTGACCGGGCCATCACCGAGATCGAAGACGCGCTTCCCCCGATTGTTGCGCTCGCCAACCTCGCCGGAATCAGCTCCCCGACGACGTTCATGGAAACCACCGTGGCGGAGTGGGACAACGTCTTCGCCATCAACATGCGCGGTACCTTCATCGTTTCCCAGCGGGTCCTCAAGGGCATGATCGAGCGCAAGCTCGGGCGGATCGTGAGCATCTCGTCCATCTCCGCCCAGCGCGGCGGCGGAACGTTCTCGAAGGTTGCCTACAGCGCTACCAAAGCCGGAATCCTCGGGTTTACCCGCGCCCTGGCCCGGGAAGTCGGCGAGTTCGGCATCACGGTCAATGCGATTGCCCCCGGTCCGATCGACACCGACATCATGGGTGGAACCCTCACCGATGAGCGCAAAGCGCAGCTGTCCGAGGGCATCATGATGGGCCGCGTGGGCACCCGCGAGGAAGTGGCAGCCTTGATCGCCTTCCTGTTGGGCCAGGACTCGGGCTATATCACCGCCGCCACCTACGACATCAACGGTGGCCTCCAGGTTTCCTGACCGGGAACCGGACCAGGCACGGGCACCCCCTCCGGTTTTCCGGCGGGGGTGCCCTCGTGCCAGTGCAGTGCAGTGCAGTGCCGTGCCGGAGCCTCGGCCGAAGTCTAGGCTGGCACTATGAACCCCTCCGGCGGCCTGGTGCCCAGCCCTCGGACCCTTGAGGTTGAGAGCCTGGACGCGTTCGACCGGCTGGTCGCCGCCGGCGCGGTGGCCATGCACGGCTGGCACGCCCAGTCCCTGGACCTGCGCGGCCGCAAGGCAGCGCTTGAGGCGCTGGACGTGGAAGGTGCCATTTTCCTGGGCTGCACCTTCGACCGGGGCGTTGAAGACGGGCTTCGCCGCCGCGGCGCACTGATCTTCCCCAGGTTGCAGGGTGTGCCGTTCGATCCCTACCGGGCCCGGCTCTATACACCGCAGGAACTGTACGCCGGCCTGGAAAACTCACCGTATGAGGAGCTGCCTGACGCCCTGGTGTACCAGTGGAGCATCCGCCCGGGGCAACGCAACCGGCTGGACGCCACACTGGCCTCGGCGCTGCATGACCACGCCATCGGCGACGCCTTGGACGGGTTCACTCACTCGGACCCCTACGCCGGCCGCACCACCGTGGGCGTGATGGGCGGGCATGCCGCCCTGCGGGGAACCCCGGACTTCGCTCAGGCAGCCGAGCTGGGCAGGCTCCTTGCGCAGAGCGGGCGGATCGTTGCAACCGGCGGCGGCCCGGGTGCCATGGAAGCGGCAAACCTCGGCGCCTATCTGAGCCGCGTTCCGCACGCGGAGTTCACGGCGGCACTCGCCGGCTTTGGAGCCGTCCCCGGCTTCCGCCCCTCGGTGTCCGCGTGGGCACGCGAGGCGGCCGCCGTCGTCGAACGCCATCCCGGCGGAACGCCGTCCCTAGGGATCCCCACCTGGTTCTACGGGCATGAGCCGCCGAACTACTTTGCCACCCACATCGCCAAGTACTTCGCCAACGCCATCCGGGAGGCGATCCTGCTGGAACTGTGCGACGGCGGCATCGTCTTCCTGCCGGGAGCGGCCGGTACCGTGCAGGAAATTTTCCAGGACGCCTGCGAGAACTACTACAGCGCCCGCGAAGCCGTGACGCCGATGGTGTTGGTGGGGCGGCAGCACTGGGAGCACGAGTATCCCGCGTGGCCCATGCTCCGGCGGCTCGCTGCCGGACGGGCCATGGAGGACCGGATCTTCCTGGTGGACAGTGTGGACGAGGCGCTCGCGGTGCTGGGCCGCTAGCTAGGGGCTAGTCACCAATCCCTCCCAGGCCACGGTCCAGCCGGACGGGAACCCCGGGGCGTGCCGGTCCGGTCCGTTGTCCCATCCGGCGGCCATCAGCGCGGTGGCCGCCAGCAGTCCGCCATTGCCGGGCAGATAGACCGGCAGGGAGTCCGTCTGGCGATTGTGTCCATTGGGCAGCACCGTATTCTTCCCCGCGTCCAGCAGCAGTGCGTCGACGGCGGCCTCAGGGTCTTCGAGGCGCGCGGCAGTCATGGCCATCACCGGGTAGTCCCAACCCCACGTGCTGTCCCAATCCCAATCAGCCAGGACGTCCGTAAGCGTTGCCCGCATGATGTCCTTGTCGATCAGGTCTGTCTGCGGCAGGACACCGAGCGCACACAGCATCGAGGGGTGGTCGGTGCGGATGGTGAAGGGTTCAACGTCGATCGCGGCATAGACTCCGTCGATCACGTGCGGCCGGACCAGGCCATCGGCCACCTCCGACCATGCCCCGACGGGTTCCAATCCCAACCGTTCACGCCAAGCGGCCGCGATCCGGAGACCCCACTGCCAGTACGCCAACTCGAACGTAGGATTCGTGACCCTGCTCCGGATGGAACCGTAGCTTTCCTGCGCAGGAATCAGGGGCGGTCCCAGCTCGAATCCGCGTGAGGTGGGATGCGCAAAGCTGGCCATGAATTCGGCGGACTCGAAGACGATCCCGGCGAACTCCTCCAGCACGTCCCGGCTCGGGTTGGCCCGGTACACCAGCTCGGCCAAGTGGATGGGGTGCGGCTGCTGCCAGATCAGGAAGGTCCCGATGGGGCTGGGACTCTCCCTGCCGTCCGGGCCTACTTGCTTTGGCCAGCGGACGCCGTCGAAGCCCTGCGCCTTGGCCGTTTGGCGCGAGGTTTCCAGCACGGTGGAGTACCACCGCAACGACGGCAGCAGGAGCTCCACACGGTTCCAGTGGGCAAAATGTGCAGTGTGCCACCAGTGCATTTCAAGATGGAAGCGTCCACGCCAGGAATTGCACACGAGTCCCGTCTCCTGCGGGGGTAACGATCCGGCGCAGTTGGTGGCCGTCAGGTACTGCGACAGGACTATCCGACGCTCCAACTCCTTCGCGCGTGGATCATCGGTCGCATCGAGCTCGATAGCCCCGCCCGAGGACCAGAACTCCTGCCACCAGGCCTCAGAGACGGCGGCAACCCTGCTGCCTGCAGAGACCCAGGCTGAGGAAAGCCCGACGGCGGTGCTGGCGTCCGCTCCCCAGTTCGGCGTGTTCCCCCCTTGTGCAAGCAAGTTGCTGCCTCGCGGGACGCAGTCGCCGTCTCCGGCGGAGTTGAAGGCAATGGACAAATCGAGAACCACGGGGTTGTCCCGCCCCGCGGTGTTCTCGGGAGCAATCCGGAGGCGGTGCTGTTCGGCCTGTACAACAGTCAGGTTCTGCCCCGTTATCACGACCTTATAGCGGGAGTCGTCCAACTCGCGGTGGGCAGTCCAGCTGGTGGATCCGGCGTACTCTTCGGACGGCGTCGGCTCGCCTAGCGACGTGGTGTGGGCGTCCGGGTTGTTCCAGTCGGCGGCGTCATGCCAGGCCTCCGAGCCATACGGAAAACAGATGCCAACCACCAGGCCTTTCCCGAGTGCGGGCGACTCCACGCGAAGGCCGATTTCGTCCTGGCGGGGGTGGCACGCCGTGGTAACCGTCACCGGGTGGCCCGTAAGCGTGAAGCGGCTGGTCACTGCGCCCGTCCAGAGATCAAGAGTTTGCTCTGTGCCGGACACGTCGGCTTCTGAGATTGCCCGTTCGGTTCCGTTCTCCACCAGGCGGAAGCCAATGCGTCCCAAATCGAGGCGGTGCGGGTTTGCCCGCAGCCACGTTTCGGCCCGGGAGGCGTCGGTTTCGCGGTCGTGGACGATGGTGCCCACCATGTCAACGTATGGAACCGGTCCGCGGGGTGAATCGTAGGCCACCGTGGAACCAGCAAGTTCATATGGGTGGGCTGGAGGTATGGCGTGCCAGCCCCATTGGGCCTGTGTGCCGAGGAGCGTTCCCGGCGGCAGGTTGTCGCGTGCGCCAACAGGGTAGGCCTCAGGCATCGTTTGGAGCCCGGTGAGATCCATGGTGAAGGCGAACTCGCCGTTACCGACGGATACCGGGCTTCGGGGATCAAGGTTCTGCTGCCGGACATTGTGGCGCCGGACGAGTGCTTTCCTGTTGATGCTGCTGCCAGGGGCGGAGTTTTCCGAACGATGGGTGGTGCTTTGGCTGTGCACGATGCACGCCCTCCTGAGGCTGTCGTTGCTTCCAGAAACCGTTTTCCGAAACGATTCAATCCTTGTCCTGTCGCCGGGTTGTGTCAACCCTCGGCTTTTCCGCTGGCAAATCTCCGTCGCCTGTTGAAGCCAGGACCACGGTGTCGTCCATTTCGCGGAGCGGGTAGACGCCGGCCCGTTCGTTGGGGCTGATATTCGGCTGATGGAGAGTCAGGAACAGGCGTCCATCCAACGTTCGGGCGATCATGCCGTGGCCGCCGTCGGTGTTCCATAGGGGTTCGGCTTCCTGGACCCAAGGGCCGAGCACGGTCCCGGACTCGCTGCGCGCGATCCCCATGGCGTACCCGTGGTCGCCGAAGCTGGACCACAGCATGATGAGGTTGCCGCTGCTGAGCCTCGATAGGTAGGGGCCGTCGGTGACATAGGCCGGAAATTCCAAGTCCTTCGCCGAAGGAATATCCAGCGGCCGTGCCCATGCCGCTTCCGAGGCGCTGAACAGGAAAAATGGGGAGCCCACCGCGCTGCGCAGGTCGGAGCTGAGGCGTTGGGCCATCATGGCGCCGTCGTGGACTTGCTTCCATTCATGGCAGAAGACCATCCACGGAGTCCCTTCGGCGTCCACATGAAGCGTGCCGTCCAGGCACTGCCAGTTTTTCGGGGTAGCGGGGCCCACGCTCCACGGCGAGTAGGGCCCCTCCGGCCGGACGGCAGAAAGTATCTGTGTTCCACGGAAACGTCCCGCTGCCGTAAACGTCGCAAACATAAAGAACCGCCCTTGATACTCGTGCACTTCGGGCGCCCAGTATTGCTCGTGGCTCCAGAACTCCGCTTGCGGCCGGAAGGCTGGGAAGGGCCCTTCCCAAAAGACCAGATCTCGGCTTCGGTAGCAATCGAATCCGGTGGCAGGGCCGGACCAGATGTTGTTGTCAGTGCTCCCAAAAAGCAGGTAATCCTGTGATTCCGGAAGTGTTAGGACGAACGGGTCCCGGATCTGGATGTCGCCTAGCCGCAGTTTCATGATGTCCGTTCTGTTGAGTGATGGCAGGTTGCCAAATGGTCGGCGGAGAACTCTTGACGCTGGAACAGCCCTTTGATACGTTTCAGGAAACCGCTTTCTCAGATGAAAGAAGCCTACCCAATGACGCGTACTGCTATCCGAAGCCTCCGTAAAACAATCGCAATAATCTCGGCGGTGAGCTTGCTCGGTGTGGCCGCAGCTTGTTCCAGCTCGTCCGCCGACCAGCCACAGGAAGGCCCCGTTGAGATCCGTTTCTCCTGGTGGGGCAACGCGGGCCGTGCCGAGATGACCAACAAGGCCATTAAGGAATTCGAGGCCGCCAACCCCAACATCAAGGTCAAGCCTGAGTACGGCGACATCGGCGGCTATTTCGACAAACTGGCCACCCAGATGGCCGCGAACGACGCCCCCGACGTCATCACCATGGGCGGCGCCTACCCTGCCGAATACGCCAACCGCGGCGCACTGCTGGATCTGTCCAAGGTCGACGGCCCGCTGGATTTGTCCCAACTGGACCAGGGAGCCTTGGAAAACGGACAGGTTCAGGGTAAGCAGTACGGCTTGTCAACCGGCGCAAATGCCCTTGCGATCGTCGTGAACCCCGCGGTCTTCCAGGCAGCCGGCGTTGCACTTCCTGATGACACCAAGTGGACCTGGGACGACTTCGCCAGTGTTGCGGGTGACGTGACCGCCAAGAGCCCCAAGGGAACCTACGGAACGGCAACAGTCCTCACCCACGATTCCTTGGACGCCTTCGCCCGCCAGCGCGGCGAGTCGCTGTATACCAAGGACGGCCTGCTCGGTCTGGGCAAAGAAACGGTGGAGGACTACTTCGACTTCTCCCTGAAGCTGAGCGAGTCGGCGGCGGCGCCGAGTGCTTCCGAGACTGTGGAGAAGCTCAACGTCAGCACTGAGCAGACGCTCATGGGCATGGGCCAGGCCGGCATGATGCTCACCTGGAGCAACTCCCTATCCGCTCTCAGCAAGGCCTCAGGAGCGGACCTGAAGCTGCTCAGGCTCCCCGGAGAAACCCCCACTCCGGGCATCTGGCTCCAGTCCTCGCAGTTTTACACCATTTCGGCGCGCAGCAAGCACACCGATGCCGCTGCAAAGCTGGTGAACTTCCTCGTCAACAACGAGGCCGCGGCCAAGATCATCCAGAGCGACCGCGGCGTCCCCAGCAACGCAGGAATGCGGACTGCCATCCAGGACACGCTGACGCCGCAAGGCAAGGTGGAATCCGCCTACATCGACCGGATCAGCAAAATGGACTTCGCGCCCACGTTCATCGGTCCCACCGGTTCAACGGCGGTCTCCGAGATCACAGCCCGCATCAACACGGACGTGTTGTTCAAGCGGCTTACGCCGGAGAAGGCAGCCGAGCAGTGGATCGGTGAAAGCAAGGCTGCCATCGGCAAATAGGCAGCAGCCGCGGGCGCCGTGCGGGAGGCAGGGTGCGGTGTCTCTGCTAACCCACCACGGTGCCGAAGGCGAGGCCCAGCACATAGGTTACGGCGGCGGCGCCCAGGCCGATGCCCAGCTGGCGGAGCCCGCGCGTCAGCGGCGACGTCCCGGACAGCAGGCCCACGATTCCGCCGGTGGCCAGCAGCGCCAGCCCCACCAGCACCGCTGCCACCACCAGGGCGGCCAACCCGGTCAGGCCGAACAGGAACGGCAGGATGGGGACCACGGCGCCGGACGCGAAAAAGCAGAAGCTGGACAGCGCCGCCCCCCACGCGGTGCCCACGGCCTCGTGCTGGTCCTCAGTCTCCGGCACCTCGGGCTGGAGCGACAGGCTGGGATCGCAGTCGCAGCTCAGCCGCCCCATGCGTTCGGCCACGCGGTGTGCGGCCGCTTCGTGGGACATTCCGCGCGCCAGGTAGACGAGCATCAGTTCGTTGTGTTCGATGTCCAGTTTCGGGGCGGCCGCGAGGGTGATCTGGGTGGGACGCGTGGCCGCCAGGAGCTCGCGCTGGGACCGCACGGAGACAAACTCGCCCGCGGCCATGGACATGGCACCGGCGAGGAGCCCTGCCACACCGCTGAGCAGCACCACCCCGCTCGCCACTCCGGAAGCGGCCATGCCCACCACGAGTGAGAGGTTGCTGACCAAGCCATCGTTGGCGCCAAAAACGGCGGCACGGAACGTCCCGGCGAGCCGGTTGCGGCCACGGGTTGCCAGGCCTCGGACCACTTCCTCATGGATCTGTTCATCCGCTGCCATGGCATCCGTGGCGTTGGGATCCAAGGCGTAGGGGGAGCGGCCTTCAGCGCGCTGGGCGAGGGCCAGGACGAAAACGGAGCCGAAGTGGCGGGCCAGGAAGCCCAGGAATTGGCTGCGGAGGGACGCCGGCCGGGACTTTTGGGCGTGGTCGCCGAGGAGGTGCAGCCAGTGGGCCTCGTGGCGCCCCTCGGCTTCGGCGAGGGCCAGCAGGATGGCACGTTCTTCGCCGTCGCGGTTTTGGGCGAGATCGCGGTAGACGGCGGCCTCTGCCCGTTCGTCCGCGAGGTACTGGCGCCACCGGCGGATGTCGGCCGGCGTAGGCTGCGGCGCGGATGGATGGGGTTCCGCGGGCCGGGCTTGGCTGGGATTGGGGTGCTGAGACACGCAAGGCTCCTGTGCTGGATGGGCATGGTTCGGCCCCATTGCAACGCCCAGCTTACCGCGGAATTCCGCGGATTTTCGGCTGGCTGCCCTCAGTGCGGAGTTTAGGTTTCCCTCAAAATTCCGCGGTCTGCCGCGTGTGCCCGGACGGGTTGCGCCGGCTCTTGACCGGGCCCACCGGCGGTGCTGTGATGAAGGAGTGGCGTCCGCCTGCGCCCACCGGCGGCGCCCATCAACAAAGCACGTCAGGCGAACAAACGGAGGTCGAATCATGAGCACCACCGGACAGCACCCGGACATGCCGCACCTGGAATCTGTTGAATCGGATCCCGCTTACGACTACGCCGAGGACGTCCCCGTCAGCGTGGACGACTGGGACGCCGAGGACGAATTCCTGGACGCCGAAGAGGTGGTGGTTCCCACGCCCCCGGTGGCAGTCGACGCCGAGGAGCGCGTGGTTCCACTCGATGAGGACGAGTTCCGCGGAACCGAATAGAACGAACGACGGCGGCACTCCGGTTCGCGGGGAAGCGAAGGGGAGTGCCGCCGTCGTACTTAACTCAGTGAAGCTGCGGGCTCAGTGGCCGCCGGTGATCGAGCCTGTTATCTCCGGTGATCGAGCCTGTCGAGATTAGTGGCTCGAGTGGCTGGCGACCGGGTGGGCCTCCATGGGCAGCTCTTCGGTGACCGCTCCTGCGACCCGCTTCTCCCAGGCCTCGCGGACCTCGGGGTCCGTGGGAGGCGTGAGCAGCGAGATCACGATGTACGAAACCAGCGAGGCGCCGAGGCCCCAGTAGATGGGTTCGTTGGCGTAGACGCCGTCAACGCTGGGGATGACCCCTACGGCGTACATGATCAACAGTGCCAGGGTCAGGACCGAGCCAACGGCCATGGACCAGGCGGCTGCGATGCCGGTGCCGCGCTTCCAGACCAGGCCGCCGAGGATGGCCACCAGCAGGCCGCCCACCAGGATGTCGTAGGCGATGGTCAGTGCCACCACGACGTCCTGTGCCGCCATGGAGATCAGCACGGCCACGATGCCCAGGCCCAGGACCCAGTAACGGTTGGCCTTGACGTCGTGCTCGGGGTTTTCGGTGTCGTCGGTGTTGATCGTCTTGCCGAACCAGCTGGCCACGAACGGCACCACGTCGGCGCGGGCCACCGTGGCGGCGGCGATGAGGGCGCCGGAGGCGGTGGACATCATGGCGGCGACTGCGGCGGCCATGACCAGGCCGCCGATGCCGATCGGCAGGATCTGGGTGGCGACCTCGGCGTAGACAACGTCCTTGCCGAGGTTGGCGACGTCGATGTCGGGCAGGGCCACGCGGGCGGCCAGGCCGATCAGGGCGCCGGCGACGCCGTACAGGATGCAGTAGACGCCGGCCGTTGCGCCGCCCCAGCGCGCCACGGTGGGGGTCTTGGCGGTAAAGACGCGCTGCCAGATGTCCTGGCCGATGAGCAGGCCGAGGGTGTAGACCACGAAGTACGTGATGATGGTCTGCATCCCGATGCCATCAAGCTGGAAGAAGCTGGCGTCAACGCGGCTGCGGATGCCGTCGAAGCCGCCGGCGGCGTTGAGCGTGAACGGCAGCATCAGGGCGAAGATGCCCACGGTCTTGATGATGAACTGCACCTGGTCGGCCAGGGTGATGGACCACATGCCGCCGATGGTCGAGTAGACCAGGACGATGGCGCCGCCGACGGCGATGGCGAGCCAGCGCTCCCAGTCGAACAGGACAACGAAGATGGTGGCGTAGGCGCCGGTGGAGGTGGCGCAGAGCATCAGGGTGTAGGCCAGCATCACGATGCCGGAGGTCTGGGTGGCGCGCTGGCCGTAGCGCAGGCTGAGCATCTGGGAGACCGTGTAGATCTTCAGCCGCTGGATGGTGCCGGCGAAGAGCAGGCTCAGGAGGAGCACACCCGCGCCGATGGCGACCACCAGCCACATGCCGGAGATGCCGAACTTGTAGCCCAGGCCGACGCCGCCGACGGTGGAGGCACCTCCCAGGACGACGGCGGCCATGGTGCCGGTGTAGAGCAGGGGGCCGAGGCGGCGGCCGGCAACCAGGAAGTCGCTGTTGTTCTTGGTGCGGGACTTGCCCCACCAGCCGAAGGCCAGCATGGCGATGAGGTACACCACCACGATGGCGATGTTGACGAAGTTAGCGTCCATTTGGGGCTCCTTGGAGCTGATCTGCAGTGTTTCTGGAATCCCGGCGGCGCTGCTGGGGAAGCCGGTATTCCGCTGCTCTTGTGGAATTGGGAGGAAGAGTTCATGAAATATTGCCTCAGGGGCAACACTTGTTGCCTAAAAGAGTATGCTGTGACCGACGCAACAGTCAAGGTCCGGCCGCACTGCCTGGTGTTCGCTGCCGTGGTTGCCGTGTCACGTCTGCTGCTGGCCATTAGGATTGCTCCAGAGATGGGGCCGCACCGCCGGCCACGAAAGGTCTGCACATGAAGGCACTGCCAGTTGAGCCGAGCAACGTTCCCGTTGCCATCGGTTCCCGAATCCGTGCCGCCCGGCAGTCGCAGCGGCTGACCATCGAGCAGGTTGCCGACGCCACCGGCCTGACCAAGGGCTTCCTCAGCCGCGTGGAACGTGACCTTACGTCGCCGTCGGTCGCGTCCCTGGTGACCCTGTGCCAGGTCCTGTCCATCTCCATTGGCGACCTGTTTGTGGCCCCGGAAACCCACCTGACTAAGCGGGACGAAGGCCCACGGATCTCCCTGGGCGGCGAAGGCATCGTGGAGCGGCTGCTGACCGCCCGTTCCGAACGGCGCATCCAGATCATCCAGGCCGTCATCGAGCCGCATGGCCGCGGCGAGGCTGAGCTTTACGCCGTGGACTGCGACGTGGATGTGCTCCATGTGATCAAGGGGCGCATCCGGCTGATCCTGACCAACGAGGAATACGAGCTCAGCACCGGCGACACCGTGACCTTCCCGGGCCGCGAACCGCATACGTGGGTCAATCCCACCGACGAGGCCGTCGAGGTTCTCTGGGTCCTGGTCCCCGCCGCCAGCCGGTAGGTTGCTGATTCCCGCTCGCCAGCGTTGCTGCGCTCCTGCCCGGCGGAGCATCCGCACGCCGTCGTCCTGGTCCGCGTGGGCGAGCCGGACATGCGACTCCATGCCCATCAGGGGTTGGCCGTCCTTGCCCTTGATGGTGAAGTCCGGGGCGGTGAATCCTTGCCGCCGGAGAGCGGCGCGCCTTCGGATTTTGTCCGCCCGATCAGCTGTTCCTGTTCCCGCAGCGACGTTCGGTCCCAGATTTCGATCTGCATCCGGATCCGGCGCGCCACCAGGTAGCTGCCGCCCTGCATCCAGGCTTCCTCCGGGCGGGAGGCTTCCCCGGCCCAGACGTGCTCCGTCAGCAGCTCGGTGTCTTCGGCCTTGAGGTTGTTGGTGCCGTCCGTGAAGCCGAACAGGTTGCGGGGGGTTTGCTGGCTCCGGGAAGTGGACGCGGTACGGCCGAACCCGAGCTGGGACCAGTTGACAGAGCATGACGCGCTGCGGATCCACACTTCCAATCCGGCCCGTAGCGCTTGCGGGCCACTGCCTCTTTGCGTCAGGGGCGGATCAGGAAGGACTCGACTTTTCCGGGATCCCTTTCGATGACGGGTTCCAGGATGGCGTCGATCCTGGTCAGGAGGTCGGCTTCCAGTTTCACTCCGACTGCGGTGGCGTTGTCCACGAGCTGTTCCGGGCGTGAAGCTCCGACGATGGCGGCAGAGACGTTGGCGTTCTGAAGGACCCAGGCCAGCGCGAGGGCCGCCATGGACAGGCCTGCTTCCTCGGCGAGGGGTTTGAGCTGCTGGACGCGGGCAAGAACGTCGTCGCCGAGGTAGCGGTGGTCGGTCTTGAGGGCGCCGTCATCCGTGGTGAACCGCGATGCGGACGGTGCGGGCTGCCCGGGCACGTACTTGCCGGTGAGGACGCCCTGGGCCATGGGTGACCAGCAGATCTGTCCAAGTCCCAGTTCCTCGCTGACGGGGACGATTTCTTCCTCGATGACGCGCCACAGCATGGAGTACTGCGGTTGGTTGGAGATCAGCTGGATGCCCAGTTCCTTGGCCAGCTTGGCTCCCGCCCGGATTTCGTCCACGGTCCATTCGGACACCCCGATGTAGAGGGCCTTGCCCGCACGGACGATGTCCGCGAACGCCTGCATCGTCTCTTCAAGGGGCGTTTCATAGTCATAGCGGTGGGCCTGGTAGAGGTCCACATAGTCGGTCTGCAGGCGTTGCAGGGAGCCGTTGATGGACTCCATCACGTGCTTGCGGGACAGTCCGCGGTCGTTCTTGCCTTCACCGGTGGGGAAGTAAACCTTGGTGAAAATCTCCAAGCCCTCGCGGCGCACCCCCTTGAGTGCTTCCCCGAGGGCCGTCTCCGCTTTGGTTCCTGCATAGGCGTCGGCGGTGTCGAAAGTGGTGATGCCCAAGTCCAGTGCCTGGCGGACGCAGGCCGTGGCGGCTTCCTGGTCGATCTGCTCTCCATGGGTGACCCAGTTGCCGTAGGCGAGTTCGCTGATGTACATGCCGGATGATCCGAGTTTGCGGTATTCCATGTGCAGTTCCTTCGATTGTGGGTTTGCTATCCGACGTGCCTTTGGAGTCTGTTTTTGCTGCGCAGCGGCCGCGGCGGCGCCGTGCTGCCACGGACGACCAGCGTGGCCGTGATGGTCAGCGAGCCGGCCGCAGGGTCGGTAGCGTGGAGGTTGGCGAGCAGGAGCCGTGCGGCCTCGCTGCCCTGCCGCGCGACGGAGTGGTCCATGGTGGTCAGGTCAAGAAGTTCGGCGAGTTCATGGTTGTCGAATCCGATCACTGACACATCATCAGGGATGCTGATTCCCGCATCGCGCAGTGAGCGCAGAGCGCCGAAGGCCATTTCGTCGGAGGCAACAAACACTGCAGTGGGTGGGTTGCCCGCGCACAGGAGTTTGGCCATGGCGGCTGACCCTCCGGATACGGTGTTCTCGTCGAAGACTTCATTGCCGGGATCCGGCTCGAGTCCGGCCTCCGCAAGGGCATCGCGGTAGCCGAGGTGCCGTTGCGCGGGTGGAACACCGCCCAGCGTGCTGCCGACCTGTTCCTGGATTCCGATGAAGCCGATCTGTTCATGTCCCAGGTTCAGCAGGTGACGCACCGCCGACAGGCCGGCAGCCCTGTCCTCCACGCTTACGCCGGCAAGCCCCGGCTGATTGGACCCCAGAACCGCGATCGGCAGTCCCTGCCTGTCCAGCGCCGCCAGTTCTTGCGGACTGGGCTGCAGGGCGAGGATGAGGACACCATCAGCGCGGCCGGCCAGCCCGGGCCCGGCGAAGAAACGATCCCGGGAGCCCGGGTCAGCCAGTTCGTAGAGAAGCACGTCATACCCTGCCTCGCGGAGCACGTTGCCTGCAGAGCTCAGGACCTGGCCAAAGAACCATTTTGACAGGCTGGGGGTCAGAATCGCCACCGTTCGCGTCTTTCCGGTGGCAAGCCGGGATCCGGCCAAGGAAGGAACATAGCCCAACTCCAAGGCAATCCTTTGCACGCGCTTGCGAGTCTCGATCGAAATGCCAGGAATATCGCGAAGGGCGCGGGAAACCGTAGACACTGAGACGCCAGCACGTTCGGCGACGGTTTCCACGGAAGAAGGCATGGGCATAAAATTAGCTTCTTTTACAGAATTTCGCAAGCGCTTGCGATGCTTCACCCAGCGGAAGAGTTTCGCCGCTGCCCGTTCCAATCGCAGTCCAGGGATCGACAAAAGTCGCGGGCCGCTTTCGGTCGCCGGGACGTTCCAGGAAATCGAGCCGGGCAAGCGCATCGTGTTCACCTGGGGCTGGGAGTCCGCCACGGACCTGCCCGGCGACCACTTCCTGGGACGCCTGGTCGCGGAGGCGTCGTCGGATTCCGGTGCCGGCCCGGACGAATGGTCCGCTGCCCCGGACCCCATCGACCACCTCATCGCCGCCGACGCGTTGCCGGCAGTCCTCCTGGGGGTCTTGCGTAAGCTCACCCCGGAAGACCGGGAAGAGCCGACGCCGTGCGAGGACTTCACTGCCCATGAACTCCTTGGGCACCTGGCGGGGTCGCTGAAGAACATCGGTACCGCCCTGGGTGTCGACGTTATGGACCGCGCCGATGCGACTCCCGAAGTCCGCATCGCCGAACTTGCCCAGCCCACGCTGGAAGCGTTCGCCCGCCGCGGCGTTGACGGCACCATCGACATGGGTTTCGCCGAACTCCCCGCCACCATGGTGGCCAGCATCCTGAACCTCGAGCTGCTGGTCCACGCGTGGGACTTCGCGAAGGCAAGCGGCCAGGACCTGGCAGTGTCCGACGTCGTCACGGACTATGTAGAGGGCCTGGCCGTGGTGACCATCTCCGAGCAGGTCCGCTCCGGCGGCAGCTTCGCGCCCGCCCAGCCTGTCGCGGAGACCGCCGGCAGCCTCGAGCGACTCATTGCGTTCACCGGGCGGACTGTCACCGCCTGATCGTTTCGCCCCCGCAACAACAAAACAACAATCACGAAAGAAGGAACGAAAATGTCCAAGTTTCTCTTCATCTACCACTCCCCGGTGACACCCGCCGAGGCCGCGCCGCCGGCACCGGAAGACATGGAAGCCGCCATGGGGGACTGGAACGCCTGGGGTGCCAAAGTGGGCGACGGGCTGATCGACTTCGGAACCCCTTTGGCCAACGGCGTCCGCGGGTCGCCCGGCGGAGCCACCGCGCCGAGCCAGCTCGAGGTCTCCGGATACAGCCTCATCGAAGCCGAGACAGCTGGGGCAGCCCTGGAACTCGCCAAGCAGCACCCGCACCTGAACATGCCGGACAGCGAAATCGAGGTCCACGAGGCACAGCAGATCCCCGGCAGTAGCTGTAGCCCTTCCATTCACATCCCGCAGCGTGTCCGCCGCCGCACGGCGGCGGACCCCGGCACGCCTCAGAATCACCCTGAAAATCAAGGAATTCTCGCCGACGCAACGGCTGGCATGGGGCGATGCCCTGGGAACCCGCGTCTACACGCTGGCGGAGACCGGTCCTGGCCAGACCCGGTTCGAAATGCATCGGCGGTCCGGTGTTCCCGCTCTTCGCGAGCAAGATTCCGTCCTTCGACGCTAGCTTCGCCCAGTTCGCCACCGACCTGAAAGCCGCCGCCGAAGCAGCCCGCTGTTCCCGCCGGCCGCAGTGGCGGTAGCACTGGTTGTAAACAACTGATGCGCATAAGAAAACTTCAGGCTATGATGGCTGTCACACCCGCCGATCAATCCTCGAAGGAGAGGCTCATCTTGAAAGAGCTGCGCATCGAAGCCAACGGCAACCTTGGCCCCATCGATTCATCCCGTATCCCGCGCTATGCCGGCGCTGCAACCTACGCCCGCCTGCCGCGCCTGGACCAGGTGGCCAAGGCTGACGTGACGGTGGTGGGAGTGCCCTTCGACTCGGGTGTTTCGTACCGCCCGGGTGCCCGTTTCGGGTCCAACCACATCCGGGAAGCGAGCCGCCTGCTCCGGCCCTACAACCCGGCCTGGGACGTCAGCCCGTTCGAAAACATCCAGGTGGCTGACGCCGGCGATATGGCGGTCAACCCGTTCAACATCAACGAAGCCATCGAAACCATCCAGCAGAACGCCCTGGACCTCACGGCGGCCGGCAGCAAGCTGGTGACGCTCGGCGGGGACCACACCATCGCCCTGCCGCTGCTCCGTGCGGCTGCCGAGCGGGCAGGCGGGCCCATTGCCATGCTGCACTTTGACGCCCACCTCGACACCTGGGACACCTACTTCGGCGCCGAATACACCCACGGCACCCCGTTCCGCCGGGCCGTTGAGGAAGGCATCCTGGACACGGAAGCGATCAGCCACATCGGCACCCGCGGCCCGCTCTACGGCAAAAAGGATCTCGACGACGACCACCGCTTCGGGTTCGGCATCGTCACGTCCGCGGACGTCTACTACCAGGGCGTCCTGGAGACCGTTGCCAAGGTCCGCGACCGGATCGGCAACCGCCCGCTCTACATCTCCGTGGACATCGACGTCCTGGACCCCGCACACGCCCCGGGCACCGGAACCCCCGAGGCCGGCGGCATCACCAGCCGCGAACTCCTGGAGATCATCCGGGGCTTCCGCGGCATGAACCTGGTGGGCGCCGACGTCGTCGAGGTTGCTCCTGCCTACGACCACGCCGAAATCACCGGCGTGGCAGCCAGCCATGTGGCCTATGAACTGATCACCCTGATGGCGGACAATGCTGTTGAAGGCGACCGGTTCGGGACCGCCAACGGCTACGCCGCCCAGGCTCTCGGCCAAGAAGCCCGCCAACCTGCCGGTTTCGCCGCCGGAACCAAGGAGTAGCCACCATGATTGATTTCGATCCGGGCACGGCAGCCCCTACCAAGGGGACCAGCCAGCGCAACGGCGGGGACCTCGTCGTCGAAACCCTTGAGGCGCTCGGCGCCAAGACCGTCTTCGGCATCCCGGGCCAGCACGCGCTCGGCCTGTTTGACGCCATGGGCCGCGGCAACCTGCACTTCGTGTCTTCCCGCGTGGAGAACAACAGCGCCTTCGCCGCGGACGGGTACTCCCGCGCCACCGGTGAAGTGGGCGTGCTGTTCCTGTCCACCGGACCCGGCGCGCTGACGTCCCTCGCCGGCCTGCAGGAGGCCTACGCCACGGGTGTGCCCATGGTGGTGGTGGCCAGCCAGATCCCGCTCGAAGGACTCGGCGCCCGCCGCAAGGGCATGCTCCACCAGCTCGATGACCAGAAGGCCTCGGCCGCGAACGTCACCAAGAGCCAGCGCCTGATCCAGCACGCGTCCGGGATCCCGTCAGCCATCCAGGATGCCTGGACTGAAGCCATCTCCTCGCCGCAGGGCCCGGTCTGGCTGGAAATCCCGCAGAACGTGCTCCTGGATCCCATCATGGTGCCCCCGGTGGAGGACGCGCTCGCCGAAGCAGCGGACAACCCGCCCCGCGTGGAGCTGGTCCGGGAAGCAGTGAAATGGCTGTCGACGGCGGAACGTCCCGCAATCATCGCCGGTGGCGGTACCCGGCGTGGCCGGGCCGAAAAATCGCTGCTCTCGATTGCCGAAAAGCTGCGGGCGCCGGTCATCTGCACACCTGGCGGCAACGGCGCCTTCCCTTGGACCCATGAGCTCTCGCTGCAGTCCTGGATCGAGGACCGACACATGACGGACCTCCTGGAGGACGCCGACGTCCTGATTGTCATCGGCTCCTCCCTCGGGGAAGTCACGTCCAACTACTTCACGTTCGCGCCCCGCGGCCGCATCATCCAGATCGACGCCGAGCCGCGCGTCCTCGAATCGAACAGCCCCGGCCTGGGTATCCGTGCCGACGCCGGCCAGGCGCTCACCGCCCTCGACGAGGCCCTTGTGGCGCCCGTCGACACCACCCGCAGCTGGCACGGGACCGCCCCGGAGGACCTGGTGAAGGACTCGCTCGCCAAGGTCAAGGCAAGGCTGGAATCCCAGGACCTGGGCAAAGAGCTGAAGTTCATGTCCGACATCCGGGAAGCCGTCCCCGCGGACATGCAGACCTTCTGGGACATGACCATTTCCGCGTACTGGGGCTGGAGCTGCTGGGATGCCCGGCAGGGCCAGTTCCACTCCGCCCAGGGTGCCGGCGGCCTGGGCTACGGCTTCCCGGCAGCCATCGGCGGCGCCGTCGGGCTGGAAACAGTCGGCAAACCCAGCCGGGTCCTCGCGGTGTCCGGTGACGGTTCATCCATGTACTCCATCTCCGAACTCGCCACCGCCAAGCAGCACAACGTCCCGGTCACCTGGCTGATCGTGGACGACGGCGGCTACGGCATCCTGCGTGAATACATGGTGGGCGCGTTCGGCAAGGCCACGGCCACCGAGCTTGCGCGCCCCGACTTCGTCAAGCTCGCCGAAGCATTCGGTGTGCCGGCCACGCGGGTGGCCCCCGAGGACGTCGGGGACGCGCTCAAGGCGGGCTTCGCGGCGGACGGACCCAACGTCGTCGTCGTCGAAACCCTGCTCAAGATGTTCGGCCCCACCCACCTGGACGACTGAACACCCAGCACCTAAGCGCGCGCGAACTGGCAGCTAATACCCTCCCCAAGCAAATTTGAGGGTATTAGCTGCCGGTTCGCGCTTGGCGTTTAAGGCCAGTGACCCCTGCCATCTCTTCTTTAGTTTCCTAAAGCAACCATTTATGTATATAGTTGCCTTAGGCAAATAAAAGAGGAGCTCAACCATGGCAGTCGCCCCGGACACCGCAGCGGACCTTGTCTACCGCATCTTCGACCTCCAACGGGTGGTCCGATGCGTGGCCGCGGCGAGCTTCCGCGGACAGGACACCGGGGTTGCGCTGCAGGGCGTCCTCAGGTTCGTGGGGGAGGGGGAGTCCCGCGCCACCCAGCTGGCGGAGCGGCTCGGTGTCAGCGCCCCCGTCCTCAGCCGCCACATCGCGGACCTTGAAGAGCAGGGTTACGTCATCCGGCGGCAGGATCCCGACGACGGCCGCGCCCAGCTGGTTGCCCTGTCGCCGGCCGGCGCTGACAAGCTCCGGAAGATCGAAGAGCGCCGCACGGCCACGCTGCAGGAGTACCTCAGCGACTGGAGCCAGGAGGATGCCGAAGACACGGCACGGATCCTGACAAAACTCTCGGAGTCCCTCAAGCATTCAGCCCGGGCACATGCAGTCCCGGCACTTTCAACCGCGGCAACAGCCACCGCAACCCAGACCCTCCAGGAGCACTGATATGTCGAGCCAACCCGCCGCACCACCCTTGGCGATGACCCACCGCCAGATTATGGAAGCCCTGACCGGGCTCCTCGCGGCGTTCTTCACCGCCATCCTCAGCAGCACCATCGTGGCCAACGCGTTGCCCACCATCATGTCCGATCTGCACGGCACCCAGACCGACTTCGCCTGGGTGATCACCGCCGCGCTCCTGGCCAACGCCGTCACCACCCCCATCTGGGGCAAGCTGTCCGACCTCTTCAACAAGAAGCTCCTGGTCCAGCTGAGCATTGTCATCTTTGTGGCCGGCTCGGTCATGGCCGGACTCTCCGAGACCATCCCGCTGCTGCTCACCGCCCGCGTTATTCAGGGCGTGGCCATGGGCGGGCTCACAGCGCTGGCGCAGGCCATTATCGGCACCATGATCCCGCCGCGGGACCGCGGCAAATACTCCGGCTACATGGGCGCCGTGATGGCGGTAGGCACTGCCGGCGGCCCGCTGCTCGGCGGATTCATCGTGGACAGCCCGCTGGGCTGGCGCTGGACCTTCTTCGTCTGCGTGCCGCTCGCCGTCGTCGCGCTTATCCTGCTCCAGATCACCCTGAAAATCGAGCACATCAAACGCCACGTCAAGATCGACTGGCTTGGCTCCATCCTGCTGACCTCCGGCGTCAGCCTGCTCCTGATCTGGGTTTCCTTCGCCGGCAACCCTGCCTACTACGACTGGGTTTCCTGGCAGTCGGCCGCCATGGTGGGCGGCGGTGTGGTTTTGTTGGCCCTGCTGGTGCTGGTGGAGTCCAAGGTGGAGCAGCCCATCATCCCGCTGAAGATCATTTCCGAACGCACCACCGCTTTGGCCATCATCGCTTCAGTGGCCGTGGGCATCGCGATGTTCGGTTCAACCACGTTCCTGGGCCAGTACTTCCAGGTGGCCCGCGGCGCCACGCCTACCGAAGCCGGGCTCCTGACGCTGCCGATGATCGCCGGCAACCTGACCGGCTCCGTCGTTTCCGGTCTGCTCATCAGCCGCACCGGCAAGTGGAAGGGCTACCTGATCGGCGGGTCCATCCTGCTGATCGGCGGCCTCGGCCTGGCCGGCACCATGGACCACACCACCGAACTCTGGCAGGCGGGGATCTTCACGGCAATCCTCGGGGTGGGCCTCGGCATGCTGATGCAGAACCTGGTCCTGGCGGTGCAGAACACCGTGCGGGCGTCCGATATCGGTTCGGCGAGCGCGTCCGTGGCATTCTTCCGTTCGGTGGGCGGCGCAATCGGTGTGTCCGTGCTCGGCGCCATCCTCAGCAGCCGGGTCAGCGAACTCGCCACGCAGGGCCTGGCCGCGGCCGGCATCCCGGTGGAGGGCGGGTCCGCAGGAGCCAGTATGGACCTCGTTGACATGCCCGCACCGGTCCGCGAGATCATGCGCGCCGCTTACGGCGACGCCACCGCCGAGGTGTTCGTGATCTCCGCCGGTGTTGCGGTGATAGCCCTGATCTCGGTCCTGTTCATCAAGGAGCGCCCGCTGCGGCGCACCGTTGACATCCAGCCGGAGGCGCAGCCAGGGGCGGGGACCGGCGCGGGGGAAAGCGCCGCAGAAAGCGCCAACGCTGAAAGCACGACGCCGAAACTCGCCTCCGCGAGCCGCTGACCTCAGCACGGCTACTGACAGAGGCGCGAACGGACACTTGAGGCCCCCGCGATCCGGGGCCGCAAGTGCCCGTTCGCGCAGGTGGGTGGGGAGGAACGTGTGGGGGAGTACGCCGATCGGATGATCTTTGCCGTAGATGTTTCGCCCGGGCAACGGATTTCGTAGAGTAGGTAGGCTGAGAAATGTCGGCCCCGTCTGTTACTACTTATCCTCATCGTTTCGCGCTCTCTTCCTAAGGATTCACGGGCATGCTCCTCACCCTCATACGGCGCTACTCCAAACCGTATATGCCATACATCGTGGCCGTCGTAGTGTTCCAACTGGCATCCACCATCGCAGCGCTCTACCTTCCCAGCCTCAACGCCCAGATCATCGATGAAGGCGTTTCCCGCGGGGACACGGACTTCATCTGGCGGACCGGTTCCGTGATGCTGCTGGTGGCCATTGTCCAGGTGGCCACGGCCATCGCCGGCGTCTTCTACGGTTCCAAAACAGCCATGGCCGTGGGCCGCGACCTGCGCCGCGGGGTGTTCCGCAAGGTCACCAGTTTCTCCGCCAAGGACGTGAACACGTTCGGCGCCCCCACCCTCATCACCCGCGGCACCAACGACGTCCAGCAGGTCCAGATGCTTGTGCTGATGGGACTGAACTTCATGGTGGCCACCCCCATCATGTGCATCGGCGGCATCATCATGGCGCTGCGCGAGGACATCAGCCTCTCGTGGCTGGTCTGGGTCTCCGTGCCCGTGCTGATCGTGGTGGTGGGCTACCTGGTGGTCCGGCTGATGCCCCTGTTCCGTTCCATGCAGAAGAAGATCGACCGCATCAACGCCGTCCTTCGCGAGCAGATCATCGGCATCCGCGTAGTCCGCGCCTTTGTCCGCGAACCCTATGAGACCGAGCGATTCGGCGTTGCCAACAAGGACCTGACCGACGTGTCCCTGAAAATCGGGGCCCTGTTTGTCCTGATGTTCCCGGCCATCGGCATGATCCTGCACCTGTCCACGGCCGCGGTGCTGTGGTTCGGCGGCCAGCGCGTGGATTCGGGCGAAATGCAGGTGGGCGCCCTGACCGCCTTCCTGCAGTACCTGCTCCAGATCCTGATCGCCGTCATGATGGGCACGTTTATGGCCATGATGATCCCGCGCGCCTCCGTCTGCGCGGACCGCATCGGTGAAGTGCTCGACGTCGAACCCTCCATCCACGATCCCGAACATCCTGAGACTCCCGCCACGCTGGCCGGGGTAGTGGAATACCGGAACGTCACCTTTGCCTACCCCGGTGCCGAGACGCCGGTGTTGAGCAACATCAGCTTCACCGCCAAGCCGGGGGAGACCGTTGCCATCATCGGTTCGACCGGTGCAGGCAAGACCTCGCTGCTGGCCCTGCTGCCGCGCCTGTACGACATCGCCGAGGGCGAAGTCCTCCTGGACGGCGTCTCCGTCAGCAACCTGGACCGTGCCGAGATCACCAAGCGCGTGGCCCTGGTGCCGCAGCGGCCGTACCTCTTCTCGGGCACCATCGAGCACAACCTGCGCTTCGGCAAGACCGAGGCCACGGACCAGGAACTCTGGGACGCGCTGCAGATCGCCCAGGGCGAGGGCTTTGTCCGCGAGAAGAAGAACGGACTGAACGCCCGCATCGCGCAGGGCGGCACCAACGTCTCCGGCGGCCAGCGGCAGCGGCTCTGCATCGCCCGGGCGTTGATCACCAAACCCAAGGTCTACCTCTTTGACGATTCGTTCTCGGCGCTGGACGTCGCAACCGATGCCAGGCTCCGCGCCGCGCTGAAACAGACCACCGCCGACGCCACCGTGATCATCGTGGCCCAGCGGATCTCCACCATCACCGACGCAGACCAGATCCTGGTCCTGGACAACGGCCGGATCGTGGACCGCGGAACGCATGAGGAACTCTTGGAAACCTCACCCACCTACCAGGAAATTGTTGAATCCCAGCTGAGCGTGGAGGAAATGGCATGAGCGCCGCCAAGAAGGTCTCGACAGGCTCGACCACCGAAACGACAGGCTCGACCACCGAAACGAACCCGGATTCCGTAACCCCCGAAGACCTCCTGGAGGACGACGATTTCTTCGAGGAGGAATACAAGCCCTCCGAGGCCGACGGCGACATGTTCGGCGGCATGCCCGCCAAAAAGGCAGAGCACTTCTGGCCGTCGGCGAAGCGCCTGATGGGCCTCCTGAAGCCTGAAGCTGTGGGCATCTACGCGGTGGTGGCCCTGGTGGTGGTCTCGGTGGTCCTGAACGTCATCGCCCCCAAGATCCTGGGCCAGGCCATGGACGTTATCTTCGGCGGCGTAGTGGGCAAACAGCTCCCCGCTGGCGCCAGCAAGGAACAGTTCGTGGAAGGCCTGCGGCAGCAGGGGCAGGACAACTTCGCGGACATGGTGTCCCGGATGGAGCTGGTTCCCGGCACCGGGATCAACTTCCAGAAACTCTCGGTCCTGATAGCCATCGTGCTGCTGATGTACTTTGTGGCCAACATCTTCCTGTGGCTGCAGGGCTACGTGCTGAACCGCATCGTCATGAAGGTCATCCGCCGGCTCCGGGACGACACCGAAAAGAAGCTGAACCGGCTCCCGCTGAACTACTTCGACACCCGCCAGCGCGGCGACGTCCTCTCCCGGGTGACGAACGACGTCGACAACGTCCAGCAGGCGCTGCAGCAGGCGTTCGCACAGCTGATCAGCTCGCTGCTGACAGTGATCGGCATCGTCATCATGATGTTCATCGTCTCCTGGCAGCTCGCTCTCATCGCCCTCGTTGCGCTGCCGCTGTCCGGTGTGGCTGCCGGCCTGATCGGCTCGCGCAGCCAGAAGCTCTTCGCCGCCCAGTGGAAGAACACGGGCGAGCTGAACGGCCAGATCGAGGAATCCTTCTCCGGGCACGACCTTGTGCGGGTCTTCGGCCGTGACGCTGACATGCTGGAACGCTTCGAAGAGCGGAACGAAGCCCTCTACAAGGCCAGCTTCGGAGCCCAGTTCGTCTCCGGCATGATATTCCCCGTCATGCAGTTCGTTTCCTACCTCAGCTATGTGGGCATCGCCGTCGTGGGTGGCCTCCGCGTGGCCTCGGGCTCGATGTCCCTGGGCGATGCCACCGCGTTCATCCAGTACTCGCGAGAGTTCACGCAGCCGCTGGGCCAGATGGCCGGCATGGCCAACATGCTGCAGTCCGGCGTCGCGTCCTCGGAGCGGGTCTTTGAATTCCTCGACGCCGATGAGCAGGACTCCGAGACCGCCACCGAGCACCTGCCGGCCAAGACCGACGGGCATGTGGAGTTCAAGGACGTCACGTTCAGCTACACGGAGGACAGGCCGCTGATCGAAAACCTGTCCTTCACGGCGGAACCGGGGCACACCGTGGCAATTGTTGGTCCCACGGGGGCCGGCAAAACCACCCTGGTGAACCTCGTGATGCGCTTCTACGAGCTCAACTCCGGGTCCATCACCCTGGACGGCGTGGATGTCACGCACCTGAGCCGGTCCGAGCTGCGGTCCAAGGTGGGCATGGTGCTCCAGGATGCGTGGCTGTTTGGCGGGTCCATTTTCGACAACATCCGGTACGGCAACCTGGACGCCACCGAGGAGCAGGTCATGGCAGCCGCCAAGGCCACCTTCGTGGACCGCTTTGTGCGCGCCCTGCCGGAGGGCTACGACACCGTGATCGATGAAGAAGGCAACAACGTCAGCGCCGGTGAAAAGCAGCTCATCACCATCGCCCGCGCATTTGTGGCCAACCCGTCGCTGCTCATCCTGGACGAGGCCACCAGCTCCGTGGACACACGCACCGAGCTGCTGGTCCAGAAGGCCATGGCGGCGCTGCGGACGGACCGCACCAGCTTTGTGATCGCGCACCGGCTCTCCACCATCCGGGACGCCGACACCATCCTGGTGATGGAGAACGGCAAGATCGTGGAGCAGGGCAACCACAAGACGCTGCTGGCGGCTGAGGGTGCCTACTACCGGCTGTACATGTCCCAGTTCGCCGGTTCCGATGTTGAGGAAACCGTTGTGGACGATTCGACGGCGGTCCACAGCTGAGCGCCCTGGGAACCGACCACGCGTCTGAGAACACGTCCGGCCGCGGTCCAAGCACTCCGGAATCCCGGCGCATCGAGGTCCTGGTCCCGATGCGCTGGGGCGACATGGACGCCTATGGGCACATCAACAACGTCCAGATTGTCAGGATGCTCGAGGAGGCCCGTATCGCAGCGTTCGGACCTCCCCGGGGTGCCGGCCTACCCGGCATCGAACCGGAAGTGTCGCTCTTCAACGACGTTCCGGAGGGAACTCTTGCGCTGGTGGTGGACCACAAGATCCGCTACGTCAGGACGTTGGAATACCGCAACATCCCGGCATTGGTCCAGGTGTGGATCGGCGCGGTGAAGGGCGCCAGTTTCGACATCCACTATGTGGTGCAGGACCCGGTCACCAGGGAGGAGTGCGTCCGGGCCAGCAGCCATCTGGCGTTTGTGGACGAAGCTTCCGGCCGCGTCCTTCGCCTGACGCCGGAGCAGAAGGAGCGGCTGGCGCCCTTCACCGCTTGAGCCGTTCACGTTTTGAACCGTACGGCGCCGTGCCTGCACACCTGTTGCGCAGGCACGGCGCACACCGGAAACTGGAAATACCCACTAAGGAGCGTTGACCATGGCCAAGAAAAACAAGAAGACCTGGAAAGAGATGTCACCGGCGGCACGGGCGGGATTCGTGGTCATCGGGATAGGGCAGGTGGCGCTGATGCTGGCCGCCCAGCGTGACATCTCCAAGCGTCCGGCGGCGCAAATCAACGGGCCGAAGGCAGCCTGGCGGGTGGCCGCCCTGATCAATTTCATCGGGCCGATGGGCTACTTCATTCTGGGGCGCAAGCGGCCCGGAGCCGGACTCGGGGCAGTTAAGTAGCAGGCCTCGGATCTGCACACCGTCAGGGTCTTCGGAGCGGGCATCCAGTTTGAGCCTGTAAATTTGAACCCATGACCCCAAATCCCAAGACTGCCATGCACCGCGCCCTCGGTGTCTCAAAGGAGATCGAGGACGCGGCTTGGTTTGTGCTGGGTCCGGGCCTGCAGGGCAAGCCGTCGGCCCTGGACGGGAAGACCCTGACCTGGACAGCGGAGGCTGCGGCGGAGCTGCTGGAGCGCCTGGACCGGGGAGCCGCGGATGCCAAGGCGCCCATGATGACCAACCTCCGGCAGAACCTCGAGGACGCCTCCCGGGAGGCCAAGCAGCTGGCCGTGGAGCTGCTCTTCCTGCAGTCACTGCCCCTGGCGCACGAGGTCAAGTCGCTGAAGGTCAAGCGCGCCCGGGTGGCGGAGGCCGCGTCCTGGCTGGAGACAGCGCTGGAGCCGCCGCTGGAGCTGCCCGAGGAACTCTATAAGGGCATGACGGACCACGGCGTGATCAGGGACCGCACCGCCGAATTCAACTGGACCATCTGGGACCACCTGAAGTGGCTCTGCCGGTTTGTGCAGCATGTGGACCAGCAGGTTCCGGCGGCCATCGCCAAGGCGCTGAAGGACCCGCTGAAGTTTCACGACCTCGCCGCGGGCACCCCGGCGGACCAGCCCGCCATCCGCCGCAGCATCGAGTACCTGGCCTGGCCCAGCTACTTCGAACCGGTAGTGGCGGACGTGGAGCGGCAGGAAATCCGCGACGCCTTCGCCTCGCTGGTGGGCGGGGCCAAGGGGGATTCCGACGAGGAAATCACCGCGGATATTAACCGCATCCGCCTGCACCTGGATGAACAGGCGGGCCAGCGCATCGACTGGTACGCCCGCCAGCTGGTCAGCCAGTGGCGCAAAGTGGGGGACCCCGGCCGACGCGCGTGGCTGCTGCGTACCCACAGCGACAACGCTGACCTCCTCAACGCATGGCAGGACGAGGAGAAGGTTACGCTCGACGTCGAACATCTCCGCCACCTGGACCCGGGCGTGACCGCGGGGCTGGTGCAGCACGCCGTGGACGAGGACTACAAGCATCTCGGCTACGTCGAGCGGGAGGACACCAAAACGGCGGTGTTCGCCTTCCTCACCGTCATGAAGCCGGGCGACCTGGTCCTTTACCAGCACGCCGGCACCGTGCGGCTGGGCGTGGTGCTGGGCGAGCCCGAGCACAACGACGACAACCGCCGGCTGCGGCGCAAGGTGCGCTGGCTGGACGACGACGGCCACGCCGCCGCTGACCTGCCCCGCCACGTCCAGCGCCAGCTGGCCACCTCGGGGATCGTTGTTGACGTGACCAGGGTGGTGCAGGCGCTGCAGGCGCTCGTGCCGGCCGAGGCGGAACCGGAGGACGACGCCGCCGACGCGCCTGCCGCCGTCGTGCCCCCTGTGCAGGAGGGCTTCCGCCCGCTGAGCCGCGACTTCGCGGATTCGCTGCACATGGACCTGGAACCGCTGCAGGAGATCGCGGAACTGCTGGAGGAGAACCGCCAGCTGGTCCTGTACGGGCCGCCCGGAACGGGCAAGACGTACCTGGCCAAGCATCTCGCGGCGGAGCTGGCCCAGGACAGCACGGACGAGCGGGTGAAGCTGGTGCAGTTCCACCCGTCGTACGCGTATGAGGACTTTTTCGAGGGCTACCGGCCGGACAAGACGGACGAAGGCCAGGTGTCCTTCAAGCTCGTGGCGGGGCCGCTGCGCCGGCTGGCCGAGGAAGCCGCCAAGCCCGGGAACGAAAAGAAGCCCTATTTCCTGATCATTGACGAGATGAACCGCGCCAACCTGGCCAAGGTGTTCGGCGAGCTCTATTTCCTGCTGGAGTACCGCGATGACCGGATCTACCTGCAGTACAGCCCCAACGAGCCGTTTACGCTGCCGGACAACCTGTACATCATCGGCACCATGAACACCGCGGACCGGTCCATCGCCATGATGGATGCCGCCATCCGACGCCGGTTCGCGTTCATCGAGCTGCACCCGCAGACGGAGCCGGTGAAGGGGTCGCTGCTGCGGTTCCTGCAGGTGCGGGACCTGGACACCACACCGGCGCTGCTGCTCGATGCGCTGAACGCCGCCATCGACGAGTGGGACCGGGACCTGATGATCGGCCCGTCGTACTTCATGAAGACGGCCGCCCAGACGCCGGGCGGGCTGCGCCGGATCTGGAAATACGAGCTGATGCCGCTGCTGGAGGAGCACTACCACGGCCAGTTGACCCGGGCGCAGCTGGAGGAGCGGTTCGGGCTGGAGCAGCTGCTGGGACGCCTTGTTACCAGCTAGGCCAACCCACACACCGGCCCACGGCGGCGCGGTGCACGGCGGCGGCGGGTTGGGTGGCGCCGCGCCGGGCGCGGCGGGCGGCGGTGCAGCCCAGCGCGGCCGTGCACCGGCCGCGCGCCATCTGGTCCTCGACGAGCTGTCCAAAGGCACCGTGGAACGCCTGGATGCCGCCAGCGCGGCCTTCGTGAACGCCAGCGGGCTGGCCAAGGCGTCCCCGATGGGTATGGGTTTGTACCGGATCGAGCCCGCGGGCAAGGTGGGGTCGGTCCGCACGGCCACGCTGCAGCTGGATGTGCGCCCCAAGGACCGGCTGGGGCTGAGCAGGCTCCTGTTCCTCCTCAGCTATGCCGGCAACCAGGGCTTCCGGGCCGATTCCGTGGCGGCCACCGAGGACCGCGAACTCTGGAGCGCGCTGGCCGAATCCCTCGCCCAAATGGCGGAGCGTGCGCTTGGACGAGGAGCCTTGCAGGGCTACCTCACCGTTGACGAGTCCCTCCGCACGGTCAAGGGGCGCATCCGGATTTCCGACCAGATCTCGCGCCGCCCCGGCATGCTGGTGCCGCTGGAAGTGTCCTATGACGAATTCACTGAGGACATCGCCGAAAACCGGATCCTGCGGGCCGCTCTGGAGCGGATGGGACAGGTTCCGCGCGTCCGGCCGGAAGTGCTGAGCCGCCTGCGTCAGCTGAAGGGAAAGCTCGACGCCGTCACCCGCCTTCCAGCCGGCGCGCCCCTGCCGCCGTGGACCCCCAGCAGGATGAACGTCCGCTACCAGTCAGTGCTGCGTCTCGCTGAGCTGATCCTGCGGAATGCCTCCGCGGAGGCGGGGGAGGGGAAGCAGCAGACGGCTTCGTTTGTGGTGGACATGGCCCAGGTGTTCGAGGATTTTGTGGGCACGGCGCTCCGCGAGGCGATGGCTGCGTATCCCGGGGAGATGCGGCTGAAGTACAACGCTCTCCTCAGCGAGGCTGTCCACGATTCCGACAGGCTGTCCGTGCGTCCGGATGCGGTGCACCTTTTGGGCGGCCGGCCGGTAGTGGCCTACAACGCGAAGTACAAGGCCGCCGCTGACCTTGGCGCGTCCCTGACCGCCGACCACTACCAGATGCTTGCCCACTGCACCGCCCTGGGTGTGCCTACCGCCTGGCTGGTCTATGCGGGGGCGGGCGAGATGAAACTGCGGCGGATCCTTAACACTGACATCGACATTGTTGAGTTTCCGCTGGATCTGTCGCTGCCGCCGTCGGACATCCTGGCAGCTGTGGCCGACCTGGCGCGGCAGTCCTGGGGCGAAGTGGTCCCCACCCGCCCCCTAACCTCGCAAGCTCGGCCAGGGAACCCGGCGGGCGTGGGCCCAGCCTAGGCCGGGAGGCTAAACCGGCACCCGGAACGTGAAGGTGGTGCCCTGGCCCAGTTTGCTTTCCACCTGGATGGTTCCGCCGTGGGCCTCCACGATTGCCTTGCTGATGGGCAGGCCCAGGCCCACGCCGGGAATAGAGGTCCGGCGGACGTTGCTGGTCCGGAAGAACTTGGCGAACACGTGGGCCTGGTCGTCGGCGCTCATGCCCATGCCGGTATCGCTGACGCGGCAGGCGACGTGGCCGCCGTCGTGCTCCAACGACACCAGGACGTTGCCGCCGTCGGGCGAGTATTTGATCGCGTTGGAGACAAGATTGTCCAGCACCTGGGAGATGCGGGGGCCGTCCACGTGGGCCTCCAGCCTTGCTGGTATATCGGCTTTCAGCGCCACGCGGGAGGCGTCGGCCCGGGGCATCGCGGCGGACACGCTGGCCCGCACAAGTTCAGCGACGTCCACGGCGTGGGGGGTCACGATCAGTTGCCCGTTCCTGGTGGCGAGGAGGTCGGACACCAAGGTGAGGAGCCGTTCTGAATTGCGTTTGATGATGTTCAGCGGTTCCAGTTGGTCGTTGCCGGGATCGTCCTCAAGGAGGAGTTCCACGTAGCCCAGGATGGAGGTCAGGGGAGTCCTGAATTCGTGGGACACACTGGAGACGAAATCATCCTTGGCGGCCAGGGCGTCCACCAGGTCTGTCACATCACTGAACACGATCACCGAGCCGGCGAACGTCCCGTCCGGGTCCTTCATGGCCCGGGCGCTGGTGGTGATGGCCCGCTGCTTCTTGCCTTCGCCGAGCCAGACCAGGTAGTCGGTGAACGTTTCGCCGAGGACGGCCCGGCGCACGGGGCGTTCCGCCACGGGGACTGGGGTGGTACGGTCTGCGGCGAAGACCAGCAGTTGGGACTCGTTCGGATCGTCGATGTCCTTCGGGCGGGCCAGTTCGTGGTTGGCGCGCTGCTTCCGGTTCATCAGGATGTCGTGTCCGTCTGCGTCGACGGCGAGGACGCCCAGGTGCACAGTTTCAAGAACGGAGTTGAGCAAGGCTTCCTGCTGCCTTGTGCTGCGCAGGCTGGCCTGGAGCTGCTCGTCCTTCTCCTCCAGGGTGCGCTGCTGCCGCATCATGCTCAGGGTCAGGACACTGACTGATACGCCGATCCCGAGCATCATGACAGGGAGGAGCAGGGATTTGGCCAAGCTGGGGCCCGATACATCCCCGTGAACCAGCAGCGGAACCCAGATGATGGCCAAGGGCCCGACGAACGATAACCACAGGGAGGCCCGCGGATAATAGCCTGAGGCGCACAGCCAGATGACGGGGAAAACCGCCAACAGGCTGATGCCGGTCAGGCCCTCCTGGCCGCCCTCCCTGCCCAGGGCGATGGAGACAAAGTCCAGGAGCGGGAGGACGAGGAAGCTGGTGTAGGGCAGGCGGTCCCACGGGACGAAGTAACACAGAGCCATGATGGCCAGCTGGGAAACGAGGAAGGCCACGAAGAGTGGGTTGTCCATCGTCCCCGGGAAAAACGCCCACATCAGCAATGTCGTCAGGATGGTGGTGACGAACAGCGGCGTCTGGCTGAGGACAACCCTGGCCGTCAGCCGGTATTCATGGAAGGGCCGCCGGAAAGACTTGAGGCGACCCGCGGCCCACGTTAGGGGTTCACTCATGAACGGCGGCCTGAAGTGGGAGTATAGGGGGATGCATACCAGCAGGATATCGGCAGCGGGCTATACTTCTCACGTTGTCAAGCTGGCGGAGGGGGCTGGTATGAGTGAAGCGCGAGTGGGTCTGGTCATCGAGGATGATCAGGATATCCGCGAGTTGGTACGCACGGTTCTGACTCAGGCGGGGTTTGACGTCACTGTCGCGGGCAGCGGATCCGAAGGGGTTAAGGCTGCGAGAATCTTGAATCCTGACGTTATAACGCTTGATTTGGGGCTGCCGGATATCGACGGGTTCGAGGTCTCCCGCCAGATCCGCGAGTTTTCAGATGCTTACATCGTGATGCTCACGGCACGGGCTGAAGAACTGGATACTTTGATTGGCCTCGAGTCCGGTGCAGACGACTACCTCACCAAGCCCTTCCGCCCCCGCGAACTCCGCGCGCGGATAGCGGCGATGATGCGCCGGCCCCGGTCGGTTCCGGACGCGGGGGAGAGCGCTCCCGTTTCTGATCGCCCGGCGGACGCCGTTAGTGACAGCGGAAACGGTCATTACAGCCACAACGGACTGGAGCTGAGTTACGCCTCACGGTCGGTCAGCGTGGACGGCCAGGAGCTCAACCTGACCCGGACCGAGTTCGAACTCCTGTATGCCCTGCTCGAGGCGGGACGGACTGTCCGGACCAAATCGGACTTGGTGCGTCGGCTCCGGGACGAGGATTACGACGTCGGAAGTTACATCAGCGAGGCGGACGAACGTTCCGTGGAGGTGCACATGGGCAACCTCCGGAAGAAACTCGGTGATTCACCGCAGCAACCGCGCTGGCTGCAGACGGTCCGCGGCGTGGGCTACCGTTTGGCGCCTGGCGGGCGCTGAGCCTGGAGCCTGTGCAGGGTCTGGCGGCTGCACAGGTTGATCGGCCGGAGGTAGTTGACGGCAAGCTGCGGCAGTGCAACGGAAAGTTCCGCACTCGGTGACTCGTCCCGGATTGAACGTTCAAGGTCCATGGCCAGGCCCGCCAGCCGTTCCGCACCCACCATCTGGCTCGATGTCTTGAGGCTAAGGATCGCGTCCACGGCCCCATCCAGGTCTCCGGTGGTCAAGGCCAGCCGCAGCTTGCCGATCCGGTGCGGCAGGCAGTCGATGAAGTTCCCTACGAAGACGCTGCAATAGCCCTCGTCCTCGTCGAGTTCGACCCGCAGCCGGTCAAGTACGGAGGGATCTACCAAGGGGCGCCCTGCGTCATCGGATGGTGCCATTTCCGTCCCTTCCGCTCGTGCCTGCCGCCCCCATAGCGGGATATGACCTGGTTTTGTGTCCACTTTCAGAGTAAATCTGTTACTTGGGGATGCAGCCGATCGGGAAAAGGACTGCGGGATTCCTGAGGAGACTGCGGGTTTTTCATAGGAGTTCATCTTTGCGGGCGCCGATCAATTCGGGAGGCGGCAAAGGCTCAAGTTTGACTCAAGTTCCGGCTGGCGTTCTTGCCTGCCGCCGGCTTGCCGGGCTATTTGCTGGCGCCGAGGAACTCCACCAGGTGGGCTTCGAGGGCGGAGCCGTCCTTCAACTCGCACTCCCACACGGTGAGCACCTCCCACCCGGCGGCCAATAACTGTTGGCGCTGGTCGGCGTCGCGGTCTTTGGTGCGCGTGCGCTTGGCCTCCCAAAAGGCGGCATTCGCCTTGGGCGCGTGCTGGCCTACGCGGCAGTCGTGGAAGTGCCAAAAGCAGCCGTTGATGAAGATGACCTTTCGCCGGCCGGCGAATACCAGGTCCGGGCGGCCGGGCAGGCGGCTTTTGCCGGCGGTGCCGTGCAAGCGGTAGCGGTAGCCCTTGGCATGGAGGAGGCTGCGCACCAGCAGTTCCGGCTTGGTGTTCTTGCCCCTGATGCGGGACATGTTCCAGCTGCGCCGCTCGGGAGTGAGCCTATCCGCCATGATTCCAGCCTACGGGCTCCTAGATTTCGTGCTCCGGCTGGTCGCCCAGCTCGAAATGGCGGCCGCTGACGGACGTGGGCACGATCTCCACGTAGAAATCCTTCAGCGTCGGCACCCAAGATTTCAGGCCGAGCTCTTCGACGGCAGCGAGCTCGGCTGAGCTGGTGAGGACGCGCGCCGTTCCCCGCAGCACCACGGACCAGGCTTCGTCCGAGAGGATGCCGTCCGATTCAAGCAGCACCCTTGAATTGATGGTGAGCTGCGCCAGCTTGTTGCCCGGCGCGGTGCGGAGGTAGATCTTCCGGTCCGAGGTGAGGTAGTTGACGGGGAATATATCCGGTTCGCCGGCAACGGAAACTACCAGCCGGCCGTGGCTGGTAGCTTCCAGGAGTTTCCAGGACTGCTTGTCGTCGAGTTCCAGAACGGGGTTGCCATCTGCGTGGGTAAACATCATAAATCCTATTCTTCTACGTTCGGTAGAAGAATTCTAGGGGTTGCGCGTGGGAATCCGGTTCGCACGGGGCTGGGAGGGCGATTGTCCGTGTGACTTTTTATTGGTCCTTCGCGGTGGTAGAACCGATGGCGGGTGGCTGTGGATAACTTTCATCGCTCAAATGTGTCCTGGGCTACCCTTAAGGTCATTGTTCGGAGCGAGGCGTCTTGAAACTATCGGGGGACTAGCTGCCCATGACATCGCACATCACTTCCACTACTTCGCGGCGTTCGCGCCTGCACCTTGTTGCTGCTGTTGCCGCTTCCGTTTTGCTGTTGACCAGTTGCAACTCGGGTGGCGATCCTGGGGGCACCACGTCCGCGTCTCCGTCTCAGACTGTTAGTCCAAGCGCAACGCCAACCCCGACGGCGACTCCCGCCTATGTGCCCGCCTCGGCTAGCGGCCGTGCTCAGAACGTCCCGGTGCCGGTGTTGCCGGAGGTTGCGAAGACGGAGACGAAGGAGGGG
>NZ_JAKFFD010000097.1:0-5440 GCF_036675385.1 Pseudarthrobacter sp.
GCCGGCTGGAGTCCAGGGCGTCGAACTTCTCCTGCCATAGTGCTAGCTCGAGGTCCACAGACTGCCGGCCTTGCGGTAGCCCCGGGCCGGCTCATCCGGGCGGGCCGCATCATGGTGGACGCCCCTGCCGGGATCAGGCGCTATACGCTTCGCAAGCTTGAACATGGCGAGCTCGGCGTTGGTTGCCATGCGTGAGCGTGGCTTCCGACAGATTCAAATGTGGGTGCCGGACGCCCGCACGGAAGAATTCCAGCGTGAAGCGCGCCGGCAAGCCATGGTGGCTCAACCACCGATAAGACCCGGTAGCCGTCCTGGATCGCGAAGGAGGCCTTCGTGCTGATGGGGTGAGGGCGTCCTGTCAGCCGGTTGGCTGGGCAGCTTGGTTGTCCTTGCTACCGGCTACGCTGCCATTGTCTTCTTTGCCCACAGTCCGCTCCAAGGCCCGCGCCGACCGGTTCCCTAGGGTCCGTGCGCACCGGCATTGGCTACGGAGCCACGGTCGGGCCGCCCTCGGATGGCTTGTCTGCCGGCGCTGGCGCGGGCTGCGTAAACGTGCGGGCGGCCAGTGAGCCCGCGATTGTGCTCGCCCCGATGCTGATGAGGGCCCCGAGGATAATGGCCGCGGCTTCTCCCGGTTCCAGCAAGTGCAATTGGGAGCCGATTGTGGCGGCGGCAACCGGCACTCCCAGCTGGGATGCTGCAAGAACTGCGAGCGGCAGAGGCTGGCCGAGTAGCCGCAGGCTTCCATGGACCAGCAGCGTTCCAAACCCTAGGCAAATCCCGAGGAGAATCATAGTGGGGCTTCCCGCAAGGGTGCGCAAGTCAAGCGATGCGCCCAGCCATACGAAGAACACCGGCCCTAGAAAGCCATCGCTGACGGCGAAGAGTTGATGGGCCAGTCGCCGGGGTTCTCCTACCGCTGCGACCACCAGGCCGAAGGAGAACCCGGCCAGCATGATGGACACGTGGCCCGCGACGGCTAGCCCGGAGAGCGCGAAGAGCAAGGCAAGCTGGATCCTGAGTTCCAAGGCGAACTTCCGGTCCTCGGACACGTCATGCATCCGTCCGCGCGTGCCGCTGCGCTCCAGCCAGCGAAGGACAAAGAATAGGACCGCAGCGCACGCCGCGACGACGGCTGCCCCGACGGCTGCCCTCGGCGCATTGGGTGGGTCGACAGCAAGCGGAAGCGCCACAATACAGGCGATGTCTGCTACCGCCACCTGCGCCGTCGTCGTCAGGACCTTTGGTCCCGTCAGCCGCAGCGAATGGACGATCGGCATGACCAAAGCTGCCGAAGAGGAAGCGAGCAGAACGATGTAAAGGGGAGCATGTCCGGTGCCAAAGGCAAAGGCAATGACGATTCCGACGGCGGCCGCGAGCACTGCGGCGATGCCGGCACGCAGGGCGCCACCACCCAGTGCGGGGCGGATGGCTTGGTCCCGCACGGGGACATGCGTCCCGGCGACGAACATGATGAGGGCGAACCCGACGTCGGCCACAAAGGTGAACGTGGGATCCGAGGAGTCCACCAGTCCCAGACCCGTGCGCCCGATGGCGATACCAGCCAGCAACTGCCCCAGCGCCACGGGAAGGTGCCATTTCTGGGATAGCGCCAGCAGCGGACCTAGGAGCGCGACCGCGCCGATCAGCGAAAGCTGAAAGAACGACACGTCCCTCCTTCTACCGGCGTTGCGGTTCGTTTGCGGCGGTTAGCGGGGCGCGTCGGCCAGTTTGAGTGGAATGTCGGTGTTTTCGTCCGTGTAATAGCTTGCGCACACCCGGTGGTAGCCATCGGCCACCTGCGCGGGAATCCCCCTGGCCAAGTCACCCCTGACCATCAGGATGGGCGAGAGCTTCTTGCCTTCCTTGATCTTCTTCAGGTCCGATGCCACGTGGGCGCAATTGCCGCCCATTGCTGCCTTTCCACGGCGCGTATGGATAGTGGACTCATGCTGTCACACCCGCGCCGCGCCTGGCCATGGCCACAGCAACCCGTAGTGGGCGCATGACGTTGAGCGATACGCGGTTCCTGTGGCGGCCACTGGAAGTGGATGGTGGCTAAGGACGAGGACTACATCAAGGGCGAGGCTGTTGTTCGGAGCCTCTACGCCTCACCGACGACGGCTTCGTCAGCAGGACGGGGCGGGCCCGAGCAACCCTGAACTGGCACCTGCCGCCCCGGACTGACAGTTAGAGCTAGGACCTCCCAACTGCCTGTCCCATCAATTCCATCCCGGTGACTGCGTAGATGGCATTGCGGGCGTAGCCGATCCCTTACCGTGCTTCGAAACATTGATTGCTGATGTCACGCAGACTTAAACCGCGAGGCTATCAACTCACGCATCGCCGCCACATCAACGTCGCCGGCTGTCTGGTCCGTAAGCACTTTGGCTAGCCGTTTCGGCCAGAGTACGTGAACGTCGCGAGTGGCGAATGCGCCCCCGATCAGAGGCCAGTCTGCTTCGACGAAGCACAGCGCCCCGGTGACCGGAACATCCCCAACGAGGTCGCGCACGATGTCGACCTGTTTGAGCGCCCCTTCGACCAGTTTCGTGCAATCACGCCGGCCAACGAGGAGCCTCTCAACGCGTGGGCGAAGGATGCCACCCTCGATCTTCAGTTCAGGCCGTCCCTTGTACCGCTTGGCATCGATCACCCAGATTCCACCGGGGGTGATGGCGATATGGTCAATGTTTGCCTTCGAGCCGGGGATTCGCCGGTCGTGGAGGACAGCCAGGCCATTGGCGCCCAGAGCATTCAGACGAGCGCCGAGGCGTTCCTCTCCTACCGCGCCTCGATCCCAGGCCTTGGTGGGCTGGCGCTCGTCAGATAGGGCGACTGCGAGGCCGCCGAAGCGGCCCCACTTCTCGCGGATCTTTTCCTCGTCCTTCGCCTTGCGGCGCTCATATTCGCGTCGTGCGGACGACCCGGCTACTCCGGGCTCAGTGGACAACGACTCCTCACAAGGTGTTTCCAGGCCGGGGGACATGGTTTCCATGGCCTCGATGGGGCACTGCAAACAGCGGACGGTCTTGGTCTCGCTCTCATAGATTGCCTCAGTCCCGGCCGGAAGAGACGCACCGCAGAGCCGACACGCTCCGGAATACCGGAGCTTCATCTGCTTCAAGAGGCTGGAACTTGGATCGCCGGAACGGACGGAGGCTGCTTGTAGATCGCGGCGGTTAGGCCTCGGATGCGCTTTCCCATGGCTCAATCCTCACTCACCGCAAGAATTTTCAGGGTGTGCCGCGCTCCGGACCTGCGAACGGCGAGCAAAGCCGCCCAAGACTGACTTCGAACCCGGAACGTCCCGCGCGACTCAACAGCCGCCGTCGGCCGTTCCACCGCTCCGTTCCGGGCGCCGAACCGGCCCCGAGACACCCCGGCCTCGCGCCTTCGGGCGTCGCCAGCAGCGCCTCCGCCATGTCCGTCAGGATCAGCAGGTGCTGTCCGTCGCCGGCTTCATCGGCCGACGTGGTGGCAGGCGGAAGCTACAGGGTCTCGGGAACTTCGCGTCCCGGGAACAGCATGGAGTACTGCTTCCGATACATCCTGCGCCCCACAAGCTTGTAGGCGAGGCGGACCGGCGCGGGGATCTCCTTGAACAGTTCCTTCCGGTCTGCGGGCGGATTCGTGGCCAGCACCATCCCCAGGTAGGCGACCATGAACTTCTTGTCGAACTTCTTGATTCCGTGCTGCCCTACCGCGTTCATTTCCTCCTCGGTCATCACCCTGTCCACGGCGGGCATGATCTCGGTGACCTCGCGGCGCAGGTGCACATTGAGGATGGCGGACAGCTCCTCGTAGCGTTCCGCGAGTTCCCGGCCGGTTTCTGCGTCTGCGGTCCGCAGCCAACGAAGACGTACAGGTTCGATGACCTCCAGCTTTTCTGTGACCTGCCTGTGTTGGGCGATCATCTGCCCGATGTGCAATGCGCACGCCGGTGCCCTCTCTCCCAGCGGCGGGTACATCAGCAGGTCCTCGCCCTCGTGGTGCGTGTGGAGTACTTTGTCGAAGTTCCCCAGGACTTCGCCCACGTAAGCGGCACGGGCGGTATCTCCGGGCGCGACCGAACGCACCAGCCCGGGCGCCTCGTCATACGCCCACAGGAAGAAACGGTGGATGCGCCGCATGGCCGCCGTCCCGGTGCACAGAACGGGCCCTGGGGGCAGGGGAGCAGCGGTCTCACCGGGCTGCATGGTGAAGAAGTCGGTCATTGCTGGGCCCCTAACACTCGTTGCGGCAGACGAGGACCTCTCCCCGGCAGCATCGTATCGGCTGCCCCCATGGGGCACAATGGGATCCGGATTCCGACGGCGGGCGTACAGGCAGGGGCACGCATGGCGACGTTCGAGGCCCTGTCCCGGGAGCTCCTATCCTCCGTCCGCACTATCCACCGGGTGGACCCCGAAGCTCTGGAGCTTGCCCGGACCGCGTACGCGCAGATTGTGCTCGGCGAGGACCCCCTTGCCGGCGTGAAGGACCAGCGCCGCCACCGTCCGCGGGATGCGTTTCGAAGGTCACCGACAACGGCGGTCCTTGCCGACGGCACCGAGCTGGAAGCGGACCTGATTTGTATACGCTACCGGCTACGGCTCCATGAACGCTGATTGGAGGATCCGGGCTCCACTTTTGCCCTTACAGATTGTCGGTGCCAGGTGGGATCATGCAGCATGGCACGTAAACGTCGTCGCTCAGCTAGCGCTGGTGCCGGTGGGCTTGGCCCCTTCGGCATCTTCCTCGTTCTCGTCGCGATCGGGGTCCTCATCAAGTACTGGTGGGTTCTCCTGATCGTTCTCGGTGTGGTTGGGCTGACCGTGGCAATCGTCCACTTCGCCAGGACTCCGGCCCCTCCGGTCATGGCGCGCTCGCCGAAGCCGGCCCGTTCACTCGAGCCCCCACCGGTCATGACCCCGCGCAGCCCGGCCCTCGTCAGTGAAGATCTCGCGGACCAGCTGCGTGCCAGCAAACAAGTCCGCCACATACGGGACATGCAGGAATGGGACTACGAGTGGATCCGGCTGACCCACCCGGAAAAGAGCAGCCGGGATCTCAGTGACATCGCCAACGCCCACTTCGCGCGGGGGCGGTCGATCGGCGTCAACTACGAGTGGGCCCTTCTTGATTCCGGATCAGACCAGCCAGCTGAGGGCGTTGGCGTGAGTCCGGAGGCCCCGAAGCGCGTCCCCCCGGACACGGACCACACTGCGCAAGCCGAGCCAGGGGAGCTTCTCGCGCGCGACCCGCGCACCATGTGGGCGTGGGCCGACTATCTGGACGGCCGGCTCTCCCTGCCTGTCAGCCACGAGGACGCGCGGCAGGTCCTGGCAGCGATCCCGCCCGGCGACCACGTCGAGATCTTCGGTGCGGTCGCCATCGGGGCAGGCCTTCTCGGGGCCACGGACACGCTCCCGCACGAGGCCAGATTCGCCGCGAGGAC